>NZ_JACEGK010000201.1:0-13014 GCF_056859195.1 Streptomyces sp. NH27 | reverse complement strand
GAGTCCGCGTCCCGCCGCGGGAAGGCGGGAGCCGGCGGTGTGGACAGCGCGGTCGTTGGCGCCGTGCTGCGCGAAGAGCCGCTGTCCGCAGCGGAGTTGGACCGTTTCGCGGAGCCGCTGCGGGAACTGCTGGAGGAGGGCGTCGCGGCGGCCGAACGGCAGATGTTCGAGCTGCGCACGGCCGCCGCGGACGACTCCCGTATCCTCGGCGCGCTCGGCGACGGCGGGTTGCTGCCGCCCGGCCCCGACGTGCTGGCCACCGTGGAGTTCCTGGCCGAGCACGGCGTCCCCGCACTGCCCGGCTGGCGGTATCTGGCCCAGGCCGTCGCCCCGGCCGACCACGCCGCGGTGATGGCGGCCCGCCCGGAACTGGTCGACGGGGTCGTGGTGACCGACCCGGGCTCGTACGCGCGGGCCCGGGAGGCGCTGGCCCAGGCCGCGTTGCTGCCGAGGTCGACCGTCGCCGTGGGCACCGCGGCCGCGCTGCTGGCCCCGCCGCCCGCCGCCGACCACGCCCCCGACGTGTTCCTGGTCCCGCCGAACCCGGCGATGCACGACGAGATGGCCGCCGACGGCGAGCGCCGCGAACTGCGCGGACGCGCCGCCGCCCGCGAGGAGGAGATCCGTACGCTCGCCGCCCGGCTGGCGCACGACCGTACGCTCGCCGCGCGCCTCGCCTCCTGGCGGGCGTCCTGCCCGCCCGGGCGCCTCGCGGAACTCGCCGAGGAGGTCGCCGCCGCCCAGGCCACCGCCGAGGGTGCCCGCGCCGAGCTGACGGCCGCGCGGGAGGAGCACGCCGACGCCGACGCCGCCGCCGCCGTAGCCGGTGCGGACCATGACGTCCGCCGGGCGGCCGCCGAGCAGGCCCGCCGCCGCGCCGACGCGCTCGCCGGCCTGGCACACCGGCTGCGCGAACGCGCCAACTGGCAGCGCAGGGCACGTGAACTGGCCGCCGACGCCGCCGAGGCCGAGGCCCGCGCGCAGACCTGCCTGGACCGGGCCCGGCCCGCCGACGAGGACCGCAGAGCCGCCCAGCGCGCCTCCGACGACGCCCGCCGCACCGCACGGGTGCTGCGCGCCGAGCGCGCGGAGATCGCCGGCGCACCCGAGGACACCCCCGAGCCCGACGCCGAAGAGCCGTCCGCCTCCTCGCTGCCCGCACTGCGCGAGGCGTACCGCGCGGCCTCGCAGGTCTACGAACAGGTCGGCGTCGGCGCCGACCTGCGCGCCGAACAGGCCCGCGCGGAGAGCACCGAGAACGCCGCGCTCGCCGAACTGGAACGCCTCAGCAACAAGGTCCGCAGCCGCGCCGCCCAACTCCTCGAAGGCCCCGACGGTTCCGACGGCCCGTCCCGGCAGGCCGCCGCCGGCCGCGCGGAACAACTCGTACAGACCCTGGAGTCACGCCAGTCGGCCGCCAGCGAGCAACTCGGTCGGCTGCGCGCCGAGGCCGAACGTCTCGCCCCGGCCGACGGCGACGCCCACGCGGTGCTGCCCGACGCCCTCACCCCGCGCGACGCCGAGCACGCCCAGCAACTGCTGCGCGCCGCCAACGCCGAACTCGCCACCCACACGGAGGAACTGGACCGGGCCAGGACCGCGCACGCGGACATCCTCCGATCCCACCGCGCCTCGGAGGACGCGGCCAGTGGCTTCGACGAGACCGCCGCACTCCTGCGCGACCTGCTGCGCGACGGCCCGCAGACCGCCGCCGAGGACGACGAACCGGAGCCGTACCCCGGCAGCCTGGAGGAGGCCCGCCAGGCCGCGGCCGAGGCCCGGCGCGGGCTGCGCGGCTGCGCCGCCGACCTGTCGACCGCCGACACCCAACTGCGGGACGCCTCCGACGTGCTGATCCGGCACGCCAACGCGGTCCGCTATGAGCAGGTCCGCACCCCCGCCCGGCAGCAGATCAGGGAGCTGCCCGCATCCTCGCTGCCCGAGCACGCCGCCGCCTGGGCCGCGGCGTTCGCCCCCCGGCTGCGCGTACTGACCGACGAGCTGGGCCAGTTGGAGCGCAACCGGGACAGCATCGTGGACCGGCTGCGCGGCCTGGTCGAGTCCTCGCTCGCCACGCTCCGCTCCGCGCAACGCCTGTCCCGGCTGCCGGAGGGGCTCGGCGAATGGTCCGGGCAGGAGTTCGTGCGGATCCGCTTCGACGACCCCGACCACGCGGTGCTCACCGACCGGCTCGGCGAGGTCATCGACGAGGCCACCCGCGCCGCTGTCCGGAAGAACTCCGACCTGCGGCGCGACGGCATGACGCTGCTGCTGCGCGGGGTCGCCGGGGCGCTGGAACCGCGCGGGGTCGCCGTGGAGATCCTCAAGCCGGACGCGGTGCTGCGCGCCGAGCGGGTGCCGGTCGGCCAGATGGGCGATGTGTTCTCCGGCGGCCAACTCCTCACCGCCGCCATCGCGTTGTACTGCACGATGGCCGCGCTGCGCAGCAACGACCGTGGCCGGGACCGCCAGCGGCACGCCGGCACCCTCTTCCTGGACAACCCCATCGGACGCGCCAACGCCACCTACCTGCTGGAGCTCCAGCGCGCCGTGGCCGACGCGCTCGGCGTGCAACTGCTCTACACCACGGGCCTGTTCGACACGACCGCGCTCGCCGAGTTCCCGCTGGTGGTGCGGCTGCGCAATGACGCGGACCTGCGGGCGGGCCTGAAGTACATCAGCGTCGAGGAGCATCTGCGGCCCGGCCTGCCGGTGCCCGACCCGCGCGGCGAGCAGGTGCACGGCGAGATCACCGCCACCCGGATGTTCCGCCGCCCCGCGGAGGTCTGAGCAGCCCGAGCCGCGAACGCCGGACGCCCGAGCCGCGTTCGCGGGCAGCGCGTACCGCCACGACGGCCGGCCCGTACCGCCGAGAGGCGTACGGGCACGTGCTTCGCTTCCGGCGCGCGCCTCCTCCCGGGCCCGGGGGCGCGCGTCTCAGGTGTTCACCACCCATGCGCCCCCGGCAGATGGCCCCGCAGCGGCCCGCCGCGTATGTGCGTCCGATGTCCCGCACCGCGCCGCGCAGTTGCCCGCGCGGTCCGGCGCTCCCGGCGGCGCTCCCGGCGCAGGGCCCGCGCCGCGCTGCTCGGGCTGGACACCACTCCGTTGCGCTGGTTCCACACCTGGCGGGTGACCCATACGTCGAGCACCGCCCAGCTCGCGACGACACTGGTGAGCACCGTGGCCAACGTCATCGGCGCGCTCAACCAGGAGTCGCCGACGGCCAGTGTC
The DNA here is from genome assembly GCF_056859195.1 of Streptomyces sp. NH27. NCBI lineage: Bacteria > Bacillati > Actinomycetota > Actinomycetes > Kitasatosporales > Streptomycetaceae > Streptomyces > Streptomyces sp. NH27. The sequence goes on along the minus strand of NZ_JACEGK010000201.1, from coordinate 9,780 downwards.
GCGGCGGTCACCGCCTCTGTGAGCGCGACCGCGGAGATCAGCACCGCACGCACCGCCGCCGCCCGTACCGGATCGGGCATACGCCGGGTCGGTACGGCCTGGTCCTTCCACATTGATCGGTGTTCGAACTCCATAAGGGGTCACTGCCCCGAAACGTCCATGCCCATTCCGCCCGATCCGTCACTGGAGAAGGTGGCACTTTCCGGCCAGACCCGGTCAACCCCCCAGACTGGCTTTCGAGTTACCACTGTGGCAGTAGTAGGCTCACGCCGTTTGCACGCCACAGACCGATCCCCGTTCCGGGGCGAGACGTTGGGGAGGCCATGCGCTTTCGCGGTACGACGATCCGCCGGAAGATCGTGGCGCTGCTGCTGATCCCGCTGGTGTCCCTCACCGCCATCTGGGTCTTTGCCGCAACGATCACGAGCCGAGCGGTGTTCGGACGACCGGACGCACAGCGAATAGCGAACAACGTCGTCTATCCGTTGCAGGACACGTTGGGCGGCATCCAGCAGGAGCGGAAGGCCGCCCTGCTGTACATCGCCAACACGCGCGACTCCCAGGCACGGATCGCCTACGAGAAGCAGGGCCAGGTTACAGATTCGGCCATTGCGAAGCTGCGCACCCAAATCAGCAGCGCCCGCATGCGCAAGGAACTCAACTCCCAGGCACGCGGCCATCTCGACGACTACTTCAGCGTCATCGGCGGTCTGTCGGCACTGCGGCAGCAAGTGGACAACCAGCGAATCACCCGCGAGGACACCTACGCCGGGTACAACAACTTCGAGGCGCCCGCCTTCGCACTGTTCGACAACCTCTATCTGGCCGGCAACAGCGACCTGGAGACCGAGCGCACCGCGGCGATCGGCGTGGTCCGGGCCGAGGAGCAGATCGCCCGCGAGGACGCCCTGATGGGTGCCGCGATCAGCACCGGCCATATGAGCCGCCAGGAGTTGATCGCCTTCACCTCCGCGGTCGCCGTGGAACGCGGCTACTACGCCGACAACGTGCCGGGGCTGACAAAGGAATACCGCCAGCAGTTCGACGCGTTCCTGCAGAGCCCGGCCGGCAAGCAACTGCGCGCCGCGCAGGACGCGGTGTCGGCCGCCACCCCGGCCGACGCGCCGATCGTCGCCGCGCACCAGTCCTGGCCGACGGTGGCCGGCACCGCCGTCACCGACGTCAACAAGCTCGACCTGAAGTTGGTCGCCGACCTCACCGACCGCGCCTCGCCGGTGCCCACCTCCCTCGTCGTGGAGGCCGTGCTGGCCGGTGGCCTCGGCCTGATCGCGGTGGTCGCGTCACTGATCGTGTCGGTCCGGGTCGGCCGCGGGCTGATCCGCGACCTGACCGGGCTGCGCCGCGAGGCGCAGGAGTTGTCCGGCACCCGGCTGCCGCGCGTCATGCGCCGGCTCGCCGCGGGCGAGCAGGTCGACATCGAGACCGAGGTGCCGCGGCTGCACTACGCGGACGACGAGATCGGCCAGGTCGGCCAGGCGCTCAACGTGCTCCAGCGCGCCGCCGTCGAGGCGACGGTGCGGCAGGCCGACATGCGCAAGGGCGTCTCCGACGTCTTCGTGAACCTCGCCCGCCGCAGCCAGGTACTGCTGCACCGTCAACTCACGCTGCTGGACTCGATGGAGCGGCGCACCGAGCAACCCGATGAACTCGCGGACCTGTTCCGGCTGGACCACATGACCACCCGTATGCGGCGGCACGCCGAGGGCCTGGTCATCCTCTCCGGCGCGGCCCCGTCCCGGCAGTGGCGCAAGCCGGTGCAGCTGATGGACGTGGTCCGCGCGGCCGTTGCCGAGGTCGAGGACTACGAGCGGATCGAGGTTCGCCGGCTGCCGCGGCTGGCCGTGGCCGGCGCCGCGGTCGCCGACCTCACCCACCTGCTCGCCGAACTCATCGAGAACGCCGCGGTGTTCTCACCTCCGCACACCCAAGTGCGGCTGCACGGCGAGCCCGTCGCCAACGGCTTCGTGCTGGAGATCGACGACCGCGGCCTGGGCCTGACCCCGGACGCCCTGCTCGAAGCGAACCTGCGGCTCGCCGAGACCCCCGAGTTCGAACTGTCCGACACCGACCGGCTCGGCCTGTTCGTGGTCAGCCGGCTCGCCCAGCGGCACAACGTACGCGTCTCGCTGCGGCAGTCCCCGTACGGCGGCACCACCGCGGTGGTGCTGGTGCCGGCCGCGCTGCTCAACGAGTCCGGCGACCTCGACACCGGCGCGACCCGCCTGGACGTGGCCGCCGACCTGATGCCCGTCGGCGACACCGAGCACACCTTCCGGCAGTGGGGCCTGGACGGCGCCGGCGGCGAGCCGCACAAGGAGCACGTCGCCCACGTCGAGGAGCCGGCCGCGCCGCAGCCCGCGGCCGAACCGGACAGGGACGGGCCGTTCGGCCTGCCCCGCCGCCGGCGACGCACCGCGCCGGTCCTGGTCAGCGACCATGGCCGCCCGGTCGGCGAGCGACCGCAGCCCGCCGGCCGCGACGAGCCCGAACAGCCGTCCGAGCAGGGCACGCCGGACGTTCCGGCGGCGCAGCCCGAGCAGCCGCAGCGGGGACAGGGGCAAGAGCAGAGACAGGGGCAGGGACAAGACCAGGGCCAGGGAGCCGACCGGCCCTGGAGCGCCACGCCCCCGCCGGCCCGGCAGCCGCGCCCGCCGGTGCAAGCCGTGCCGCCGGTGAGCGGCGCCGAGCCGCTGCCGACCCGCCGCACCGCTGCCCGGCACGCCGCGCCCGCGTCCCCACCGGCGCCCGTGCCACTGCCCGCCCCGGCACCCGCACCCGCGCCCGGCAGCAGCAACACCGCCGCCCCGGCGGCCGGTTCGGCCCCCGCACCTGGTGCCACACCGGGCACCGGCACCGTACTGCCGCGCCGGGTCCGGCAGGCCAACCTGGCACCGCAGCTGCGCGGCGACGCGACGCAGCCCGGCCGCCGCGCGGAGGAGACGGCCGCACGCGAGCGGTCCGCCGACGAAGTGCGTGACCGGATGGCGTCGCTCCAGCGCGGCTGGCAGCGCGGCCGGTCCGTCGAGTCGGACCCGGAACCCGGGCCCGACGACGACACATCGACATCTGTAACGCGAACAACACCTGATGAGGAGTACGGCCGATGACGGCACCATCCAGCCCGACACGCGAGCTGAGCTGGCTCCTTGACGATCTGGTCACCCGCGTGGCCAGCATCCGCAAGGCGCTGGTGCTCTCCGGGGACGGCCTCTCCATCGGCGCGTCCGACGGGCTCACCCGCGAGGACTCCGAGCACCTTGCCGCCGTCGCCTCCGGATTCCACAGCCTGGCCAAGGGAGTTGGCCGGCACTTCGAGGCCGGCCGGGTCCGGCAGACCATCGTGGAACTCGACGATGCGTTCCTGTTCGTCACCGCGGCGGGGGACGGCAGTTGCCTTGCGGTGCTGAGCGACGCGGACTCCGACGACGGTCAACGAGATGGCCCTGCTGGTCAAGCGGGTAGGGGTACACCTGAGCAGCGCACCGCGGCACGGCGGCGGCGCGGCGCTCAGCGGCTGACCGCGATGAGCTGAATCTACGGGGTGACAGGTCATGACTTCTGAGTCGTCCGAAACTTCTGAACCGTCTTCATCGGAGCGGTGGTACGACGACGCTGCCGGACCGGTGGTGCGGCCCTACGCCATGACGCGGGGCCGCACCAGCCATGCCGCGAAGGCCAGGATCGACCTGATCGCCCTGGTGATCACCGAGCAGGCGCCCGGTGACGGGTCCGCGACCGACGACCACACCCTGTCGCCCGAACACCTCGACATCATCGAGCGCTGCCAGTACCAGGCCATCTCCGTAGCCGAGTTGGCGGCCGACCTCGATCTCCCGGTGGGCGTGGTCCGGGTGTTGGTCGGCGACCTGGTGGAAGCCTCGCACGTGCACCTTCACAAGCCGGTGCCGCCGGCCGAGTTGCCCGACGTCAGCATCCTGCGCGAGGTGATCAATGGCCTGCGCGCGCTGTAGTGCGGGACCGGGCCCGTGCCCGGTCCGCGCGGTCTCCGCCGCCGCCGTCACCGCGACCGCCGACGCGCTGCGGTATGAGCCGTCGCCAGGGCAAGTAACCTGTGTGACACGTGAGTTGTGAGTACATCACGCGCGGGCGCCTCGTCGCCCGCCCCGGTAGGGAAGTAGAGAAGAGACCATGGCCGTCGTGCGCACCGAACGCCGTCCCGAGCAGCCTGCCAAAGAGCCGGTGGCGCTCAAGTTGCTGGTGGCCGGCGGATTCGGCGCGGGCAAGACCACGCTCGTCGGCGCGGTCAGCGAGATCCGTCCACTGCGGACCGAGGAGTCGCTGAGCGAGATCGGCCGCCCGGTCGACAGCACCGTCGGGGTCGAGGGCAAGCGGACCACCACGGTCGCCATGGACTTCGGCCGGATCACGCTGCGCGAGAACCTGGTGCTGTATCTGTTCGGCACGCCCGGGCAGGATCGTTTCTGGTTCCTGTGGGACGAGTTGGCGCAGGGTGCGCTGGGTGCCGTGGTGCTCGCCGACACCCGGCGGCTGGCGGACTGCTTCGCCGCCGTCGACTACTTCGAGCAGCGCGGCATCCCCTTCGCGATCGCCGTCAACTGCTTCGACGGCGCCGAGTTGCACGACCCGCAGAGGGTCCGCGAGGCGCTCGACATCGAGCAGGGTGTGCCGGTGGTGCTGTGCGACGCGCGTGAGCGTGACTCGGCGAAGAACGTACTGATCAGCGTGGTCGAGCACGCCGCGAACATGGCGGCGCGGCGCAGCGTCGTATAACCACCGTCGGCTGAAACAGAGTTGATTGATCGTCAGCCCTCAGCCCTCAGCCGTCAGCCGTCAGCCGTCAGCCGTCAGCCGTCAGCCGTCAGCCGTCAGCCGTCAGCCGCGAGCCGGCTGGCGGCTTACGTGTGCGGGGCGCCGTCCGTGCCCGCGGCGTCCTCCGGCGCCGTGTCCGGACGCCCGTTGTCCGCGAGCCACTTCGCCGCGGTCTCGCCGAGTTCCGCGTCCCGCCCCGCGAGCATCGTGGTGATCATCTTCGCGTCGCCGCGCAGTGACCACACGGGGTGCCCGAAGGTCGCCGGGTTGTTGCCCTCGATCAGGAAGTGCGCGGGCCACGCGGTCCCGTATCCGACCAGCGGCAGAGCGGCGGCATATCGCGCCCGCCCGCGGGCCAGGCCGTAGCCGGTGATCGCGAGCCCGGTCAGCGTGCCCACGAGATGCACCCAGCGGGTCGCCGCCTTGGAGTGCATCGCCACGTAGTAGGGCCAGAACTCCTCGAAGGAGTCGTAGGTCTGCTTCGTCATTGCCGCACAGTAGCGCCGGGCCTGGACCTTGTCAGGGGTCCCTGCTATGTTCTTCTCATATCGAGAAGTACTCATCATGAGAACAACTCGGGGCGGGCGCTGGCGGCTCGATGCGGCCGGCGAGCGGAGGAGGGGACTGTCGTGGACGCGGCGCAGCATGGCCACAGCGATGAACGGGACCGGCAGGAGCGGGACTTCCTCGCCGATTACGACCCGCGCGCGTTCGATCCGATCGCGGTGACCGTCGACGTGGTCGTGCTGACCTTGCGTCAGGGGCAGTTGCACGTCCTGGCGATCGAGCGCGGCGGACCGCCCTTCGCCGGGGCCTGGGCGCTGCCCGGCGGTTTCGTACGGGCCGGGAAGGAGTCGCTCGACGCCGCGGCGGCCCGCGAACTCGCCGAGGAGACCGGCTTGGACGCCACCACCCTCGGCCGGGTCCACCTCGAACAGCTCGGTTCGTACGGCCGTCCCGACCGCGACCCGCGCATGCACGTCGTCTCCATCGCCTACCTCGCTTTCGCGCCGGGCCTGCCCGACGCCCAGGCGGGCGGCGACGCGGCCGGCGCCGCCTGGCTCCCGGTGGCGGCGGTCGCCCCCGCCGGGCAACCGGAAACGGCGGCTTGGCGTCCCTTCGAGCAGGGTCGGCCGACCGGAACCCACGGGGGTGGTACCGGTCGCCGACCCCTTCCTCCGGCATCCGGCGGCGCCGTGCTCGCCTTCGACCACGCGCGCATCCTCACCGACGCGCTGGAGCGGGCCCGCGGCAAGATCGAGTACACCCCGCTGGCGACCGCGTTCCTCGCCGAGACCTTCACCATCAGCGAGCTGCGCGCGGTCTACGAGACGGTGTGGGGCGCCCCGCTGCACGCCGGCAACTTCCACCGCAAGGTGCTGTCCGTGCCCGGCTTCGTGGAGTCCACCGGGCAGACCGACAGCCGACCCGGCAGCCGCGGTGGCCCGCGCGCCCGCCTCTACCGGGCCGGCGACGCCAAGTTGCTGCACCCCGCGCTGCTGCGCCCGGACCGCGAGGCGGACATACGGTGAGCGCCGCCGACGCGCGTACCGTCCCCGGCCGCCCGGGTGCCGCCGCCGCACCGGACGGGCGTCCTGCAGCAGGTGGGCGCCCCGCAGCAGGTGGGCGTCCCGAGGCGGGCGCGCCCGCAGAACCGCGCACCTTCGAGGAGGCCCTGGCCGTACTCGACCGCGGCGCCGCCTTCCCCGCCGACCCCGCGCAGGCCGCGGGCCGTTTCCGGCGGCCGGTCCGGCTGCTGCACCCGGACACCGCCCCGCCCGGCCGCGCCGCACAGGCCACCGCCGCCTTCGCCCGGCTCGGGCCGCGCACCTTCCGCCCGTTCACCATGCCGGCCAACTGATCGACGCGGACAGGCCGTTCACCCGGCCACCCGATGCCGCACATCGCACCACGTCGCACGCCATGCCACGCCACGTCACGCCACGTCACACCGCTTCGCACCCACACCACACCGCACCACGTCACGCACCACGTCACGCACCACGTCACCAGGGGGAACACCATGGGCAGCGGAAACTGGTCCACCAACGTCTACGACGCCGCCGAGCGCTACCGTTCGGCCTCCGGCGCCAGCGCCTTCGCCTACAGCGACGGCGTCAAGCACACCTCCCCGCGGTCGAGTTGGACCGCGCACCCCTCGCTCGACCCGCACGGCCTCGCCACCCGCGAGAGCCGCGACTCCGCCGAGCACCCCACCTCGCTCGCCATCTCCGTCCTCTTCGACGTCACCGGCTCCATGGGCGGCGTCCCGCGCGTCCTCCAGACCAAACTGCCCGAACTCTTCGGACTGCTGCTGCGCAAGGGCTACACCGAGCACCCGCAGATCCTCTTCGGCGGCGTCGGCGACGCCACCTGCGACCGAGTGCCGCTCCAGCTGGGCCAGTTCGAGTCCGACAACCGGATGGACGAGCAGCTCGGCAACATCCTCCTCGAAGGCGGGGGCGGCGGCCAGATGACCGAGTCCTACGAACTCGCCCTCTACGCCATGGCCCGGCACACGTCCCTGGACTGCCACGAGAAGCGGGGCCGCCGCGGCTACCTCTTCCTCATCGGCGACGAGATGCCCTACGGCAAGGTGAAGGCCCGCGAGATCCGCGCCGTGCTCGGCGACCGTGTCCAGCAGGACATCCCCCTGCCCGAGATCCTCGCCGAACTGCGCCGCAAGTTCCACGTCTTCTACATCCTCCCGGCCGGCGCCTCGCACGCCGGCAACTCCGAAGTCCTCACCCTCTGGCGCCGCCTGCTGGGCCAGAACGTGATCGAACTGGACGACCTCGACGCCGTCTGCGAGACCATCGCGCTCACCGTCGGCCTCGGCGAGGAGGCCATCGACCTCGCCGCGGGCCTCGCCGACCTCGCCGAAGTCGGCTCCACCGTCGGCCCCTCGGTGGCCCGGGCCCTCACCCCCCTGACGCGCTGACGCCCGTACGGCGGGCAGGGCAGGTCAAACGGTCGCCCCGGGGCGCGCACCCGGCAACGAGAGGAGTCCCCGTGCAGCCCGAGCACACCGCGGTCGTCGACCTCGGCTACGGCGACGCCGGCAAGGGCGCCGTGGTCGCGCGCCTGTGCCAGGAGCGGATCTTCACCGCCGTCGTCCGGTTCAACGGCGGCCCGCAGGCCGCCCACAACGTGCTGACCGCCGACGGCCGCCACCACACCTTCGCCCAGTTCGGCGCCGGCACCTTCCACGGCACCCCCACCCACCTGTCCCGCTTCATGTCCGTCGACCCGCTCGCCCTGGCCGCGGAGGCCGACCACCTCCGCGCCCTGGGCGTCCCGGCGCCGTACGGCCTGCTCACCGTCGACCGCGCGGCGCGGCTCGTCACGCCGTACCACGCCGCGGCCAACCGGCTGCGCGAACAGGCCCGCGGCGCGGACCGGCACGGCTCGTGCGGCATGGGCGTGGGGGAGGCCGCCGGCTACGCCCTGGCGCATCCGGCCGACGCGCCCACCGCGGGCGACTGCACCTCCCGGCCGCGGCTGCTGCGCAAGTTGCGCCTCCTGCGCGACCGTCTCACCGACGAACTCGGGCCGCTGCCCGCGCCGCCGGTCGAGGACTGCGCCGCCGCGCTCGCGGCGTTCGCCGGCGCGGTCGCCCTCACCGACGAGACGCATCTGCGCCGCCTGGTCCGCGGCGGCCCGCTCGTCTTCGAAGGCGCTCAGGGCGTCCTGCTCGACGAGTGGCACGGCTTCCACCCGTACACCACCTGGTCGACCACCACCTTCGCCAACGCCGACACCCTGCTCGCCGAGGCCGGTGCGCCGGACCCGGCGCGGCGGATCGGCGTGGTGCGCACGTACACCGTCCGGCACGGGCCGGGCCCGCACGTCACGCAGGAGCCGGAGCTGGCCGCGGCGCTGCCCGAGCCGCACAACGGCCACGGCCGCTGGCAAGGGGCCTTCCGGGTCGGGCACTTCGACGCGGTCGCGCATGCGTACGCCGTCGAGGCGTGCGGGGGAGTGGACGCGCTGGCAGTCACCCACCTCGACGCGCCGCCGCGCTGCCCGGGACTGCGGATCTGCCACGGCTACGCGATCGAAGGCCGGTTGGTGGAACGACTGCCGGTCGGTCCGCCCGGCGACCTCGACCGCCAGGCCGCGCTCACCGGTCAACTGCTCGGCGCGCACCCCGCGTTGTGGTCCATCCCGGAGCACTGGCCCACCACGCTCAGCGCCCTGCTCGGCGCACCCGTCGTGATGGAGTCCCACGGCCCGGCCCGCCAGGTGCTGACCGGCGCCACGGTCGGATAGGGTCCGCGGGTGCCCACCGAATCCGCGCGCGCCGACACCCCGGCCGCCGACTCCCCGCATGCCGATGCCGACAGCGTGGATGCCGACAGCGCCGATACCGCCCGCGCCGGCTCGTACCGCCCCGACTCGCACTGCTCCACCTGCGGAACGCCCGACCCCGACACCGCGATCTGGCCGCGCACCTGCCCCGCCTGCGGCCACACCGCCTACCGCAACCCGCTGCCGGTCGCGGTGTGCCTGCTGCCGGTCCACGACGCGGACGGCACCGGCCTCGTCGTCATCCGCCGCACCATCCGGCCCGCGCTGGGCCGGCTCGCGCTGCCCGGCGGCTTCATCGACTTCGGCGAGACCTGGCAGCAGGCCACCACAAGGGAGTTGGCGGAGGAGACCGGCATCGTCGCCCAAGCCGCCGACGTGGTGCTCGCCGACGCCCTGACCGACACCGACGGCGGCTACCTGCTGCTGTTCGGCCTGCTGCCGCCGCGCCCGGCCGGCGAACTGCCGCCCTCCGTCGCGACCGACGAGACCGAGGGCTACGAACTCCTGCACGGGCCACAGGAGTTGGGCTTCCCGTTGCACACCCTCGCGATGCGCCGCTGGTTCGACGGCGACTACGCCTCCAACCCCCGCACCCGCACCTCGTAGCCGACCTCGCCGCCGTCCTCCCGCTCCACCACGACCCGGTCCTCCTTCCAG
>NZ_JACEGK010000200.1:0-13032 GCF_056859195.1 Streptomyces sp. NH27 | reverse complement strand
CCCGCTCCCGTCCCCGTCCCTGCCGGCGCCCTCGCGTCCGGCTCCATCCCCCGCGCAGCCGCCCGGCGAGACCGTGTTCGCGGAGGGTGAGGTGCGGTGGGCGCCGGAGTTGCCGCCGGGGTGGGTGCCGGCGCCCGGGTCGGTGCGGGCGGTGGACGAGGCCGGCACGGAGGTGGGCGTGGTGGGCGGCGGCCCGCCGACGTACGGGTCCGAGCCGACCGCGTGGCCGGAGGCGGACCCCGACGGGCTGGACGCGCTGGTGCCCGACACCGTGCTGGACGGGGCGGCGTACGGCGTGATGACGCTGCGGACCGCGGCGGTGCGCGGCGACTCGGCCCGTTACCGGGGCCAGCCGCGCCGGGACGCGCTGCTGAGCGCGCGGTTCGGTACGGGCGACGACGCGTTGCTGCTGGTGGCGATGGCGAGCGGGGCGCGGGGGGCCGACGACGCGCACCGTGCCGCGCAGGACGCGGTGCGGTGGATCGCGGGCGCGGTGGGCCGCAGCCGGGCCCGGCTCGCCGACGATCTGCGGGCCGCCCGCCGGGGCTCCCTGAAGTCGGGGCTGCACCGGCTGACCGACCGCTGCTACGGCAGGCTGCGGGCCCGGGGCGAGGACCTGGGCCTGGACGAGGGCGCGTACACCGCGTCGGTGCGCTGCCTGCTGCTGCCCGCCGACCCCGCCTGCCGTATCCGGCTGTTCTTCGGGGTGGGGGAGGGCGGCCTGTTCCGGGTCCGCGACGGCGCCTGGCAGGATCTCGACCTCGCGCCGGACGAGGCGTCCGCGTCGGACGAGGCGTCCGCGCCGTTCCGGTTCCGGGCCACCGTCGCCCGGCCGGGTGATGCGCTGCTGATGTGCAGCGCGGGCCTGGCCGAGCCGCTGCGCGGCGAGCCGGAACTCGCCGCCCACCTGGCCGGGCGCTGGGGCCAGGGCCGCGCGCCGGGCCTGGCGGCGTACCTCGCGGACGCCCAGACCCGGGTGAAGGGTTATGCCGACGACCGTACGGTGGTGACCGTCTGGGATGCGTGATCGCCCCATCCGTGGGGTGATGGTCAGCATGGCGAAGCAGACGGTGGCCGAGCAGTTCGTCGAGGTCCTGGCGCGGGCGGGAGTGCGGCGTCTCTACGGGGTGGTCGGCGACAGCCTGAACCCTGTGGTGGACGCGGTGCGCCGCAGTCGCGCCCTCGAATGGGTGCATGTGCGGCACGAGGAGACCGCGGCGTTCGCGGCGGGCGCCGAGGCCCAGCTCACCGGGCGGCTGGCGGCCTGCGCGGGCTCCTGCGGTCCGGGCAACCTGCATCTGATCAACGGGCTGTACGACGCGCACCGCTCGATGGCGCCGGTGCTGGCGCTCGCCTCGCACATCCCGAGCAGCGAGATCGGCACCACCTACTTCCAGGAGACCCATCCCGACCGGCTGTTCCAGGAGTGCAGTCACTACAGCGAACTGGTCTCCAACGCCGCCCAGATGCCCCGGGTGCTCCAGACCGCGATCCAGCACGCGGTCGGCCAGGGCGGGGTGTCCGTGATCAGCCTGCCCGGCGACATCGCGGCCCAGCAGGCGCCGCAGCGCACCGAGGAACACGCGCTGGTCACCCGCCGGCCCACGATCCGCCCGGGCGACACCGAGATCGACGAGCTGGCCCGGCTGGTGGACCGCGCCCAGCGGGTCACCCTCTTCTGCGGCAGCGGCACCGCGGGCGCGCACGACGAGGTGATGGCCTTCGCGCAGAAGGTCAAGTCGCCGGTCGGGCACGCGCTGCGCGGCAAGGAGTGGATCCAGTACGACAACCCGTACGACGTCGGCATGAGCGGGCTGCTCGGCTACGGCGCCGCGTACGAGGCCATGCACGAGTGCGACCTGCTGATCCTGCTGGGCACCGACTTCCCGTACAACGCCTTCCTGCCGGACGACGTGACGATCGTGCAGGTCGATGTGCGGCCCGAACACCTGGGCCGGCGCTCGAAGTTGGACCTCGCGGTGTGGGGAGACGCAGGAGAGACGCTGCGCTGCCTGACGCCGAAGGTCCGGGAGAAGAAGGACCGCGCGTTCCTGGACCGGATGTTGAAGAAGCACAGCGACGCGCTGGAGGGCGTCGTGAAGGCGTACACCCGCAAGGTGGACAAGCATGTGCCGATCCACCCGGAGTACGTCGCCTCCGTGCTGGACGAAGTGGCCGCGGATGACGCGGTGTTCACCGTCGACACTGGGATGTGCAACGTGTGGGCGGCGCGCTATCTGACGCCCAACGGACGGCGGCGGGTGATCGGTTCGTTCTCGCACGGGTCGATGGCGAACGCGCTGCCGCAGGCGATCGGGGCGCAGTTCCTGGACCTGAAGCGGCAGGTCGTGTCGATGTCCGGCGACGGCGGGTTCAGCATGCTGATGGGCGACTTCCTCACCCTGGTGCAGTACAACCTGCCGGTGAAGGTGGTGCTGTTCAACAACTCCTCGCTCGGGATGGTGGAGTTGGAGATGATGGTCGAGGGCCTGCCCGCGTACGGCACCACCAACCACAATCCGGACTTCGCGGCCGTCGCGCAGGCCGCCGGTGCCTACGGGGTGCGGGTCGAGAAGCCGAAGGACCTGCGCGGCGCGCTCAAGGACGCCTTCCGGCACAAGGGGCCCGCGCTGATCGATGTGGTGACCGACCCGCACGCGCTGTCCATCCCGCCGAAGATCACCGGCGAGCAGATCGGCGGGTTCGCGCTGTCGATGGGCCGGACCGTGCTGGACGGCGGTGTCGGTAAGATGGTCCAGCTCGCCCGGTCCAACCTGCGCAACATGCCGCGCCCGTGAGGGGGTTCACGGGCGCGGCAAGTAGCTCTCTGGGGAGCGAGGGGGGAGCAATGGGGAGTTGGGCGTGGGTATCGCTCAGTCGGTGACCAGGTCGAACTCCTCCCATGGTCCGATCGACGTGCGGTTGGCGATCAGCGCGGACGCGCCGGCGTCGTCGGCGGTCACGTAGTCACCGTTGATGCGCGCCTTGAGGCTGACGCTGCCGTCGCCGTTGTGGATGAGCTGGAACTGTTCCCAGGTGCCGACGGAGTCCACCTTCGCGAGCAGCGGTGCGGCGCCCGCGTCGTCGGCGGTGACGTAGTCGCCGTTGGCGTGCGCCTTGAGCGAGATCACCGAGCCGGTGCCGGGCGTGCTGCCGCCGCCGTCGCCGTCGAGGCCGATCTGCACGTTGCCCAGGTGCTTGGCGGCGGTCGCGGGCGAACCCGTGACCTGCGCGTAAGGCAGCGACGTGGTGGGGGAGTCGACCTGCTCGACCAGGTAGGACTGGCCGGCGCTGACCGGCACGTCGAAAGTGCCGGCCGTGGTCGAGGAGACCACCACCGCGTCGCTGGAGCCGTTGACCACCTGGACGGCCTGGCCGGGCCACGGGCTGCGGACCTTCATGGTGTGCGACGACCCGGCCTCGATCGCGACCGTGACCGGGGTGCCGTTCTGCACCTGCACGTCGACCTTCGTGTCGCCCTGCACCGAGACGGTGCCGCTGACGTCCCAGCCGGTCGGCCAGGCCGGCGCGATCCGCAGCGTGCCGTCGTAGTCCTGCACCAGCGCCTCGTCCAGCGTGGTGGCCACGCCGGAGACCTGCTCGATGTAGCCCTCGGTGCCGACGGTGGCGCCCAGGTCGGCCAGGCCGTTGATGTACACCTGGTGGCTCTGCGTGATGGACACCAGCCGCGCGGCGACCTCGCTGGACAGGCCCAGCCGGGCCGCGTCGATGGCGTCCATGCTCCAGTCGTTGCCGCCGGTCACGGCCCGGTGGTTGTAGCTGCGCAGTTGGCCCACCAGGACTGCTGCGAGGACAGTAGCGACGAGTCGGCGGCGGTGGCGTCGGAGCCGAGCAGCCCCGACGCGGTGCTCGCGGCGTCGCCGCCGGTCCAGGTCGGCGCGCCCACGATCACCCGGTACGAACCGTCGGTGTTCGCGTGAAGTTCACCTTCACCTGGGTGCTGTTGACGACCTGCGCGGACACGTTGCGGCCGCCGGCCGACAGCGCGGCGAGCGAGCCGAAGGTATGGCCGGAGTTGCCGGCCTCCTGGTTGTCCACCCAGGTCTCGGCGAGGGTGCCGATCGAACCGGACGCGGCTGCCTGCGGGGAGCGGCCCGACCACAGGTTGACCGTCGCGGACTGAGCGGTGTCGGGATCGGCGCCGGTGACGTCCACGACCAGTTCGTCCTTGGTCGCCGACACCCATGCCTTGAGTGTCATGCCGCCGCCGGACTCGTCGAGCACCCCGGTGTAGAGGTCGAGGGAGCCCTTGAAGTCGGTGGCGCCGGTGAGTTGGGACAGGCCCGGGATCTGCACCTGGCCGGGCGACTTGCGACCCGGCAGCGTGTCGGCGCGGTTGAGCTGCGCGGTGAAGCCGTTCGCGGCCCACGCGGCCACGCCGAGCGAGCCGTTGCCGAGCGGCAGCGACTGGGCGCCCTGCGTGTTGGGCGAGCCGAGCACGATGTCGGAGCGGCGCACCACGTCGGGGGTGTCGACGTGGAAGCCGCCGTTCTGCCACGCGGTGGTGGCGGTCGCCGCGGCGGCGGGTTGTGCGGCGACGGGTATGAGGAGGCCGGCCGCGAGAATTGCGGCGGCGGCCAGAACGGGTGGTCGGATCATTCGGCGACGTCCGAACGTGCGGTGCTGTGAGTACACGGCCCCTCCCGAGGCGACGGGACATACGACACAGGCGACGCAACATTCAAGAAGCATGGGGGGATGAGTGCGCCACACAGTGACGGCCGGGATCGGGCGTGTCAAGGGTCTGCCCGGCTATACATCGGAGGTGTGGCGGGTTCTGTTGCGTCGCCGGAGACCTGTCAATCCATCGGATGAGTGGACGCACCCGTGGTGGGCATGCCTATCGACAGGGGACAAAGACCGGTTGGAACGGGGGAAGCAGGACGAATATCACGGGGTACCGGTTGCGGCGCGCGGTACGGCGGGCGGATCTGCCCGCTGTGGCCGAAACTCGCAGAGTCCTTCGGGACAGCCTGCGGGAGTGGGGCGTTGCCGCACTGGTGGACACAACGGAACTACTGGCCACCGAACTTCTCACCAACGCACTCCAGCACACCTGCGGCGGCGCCGTGTTGACCGCGACGCTCTCACCGGGGGCATTGCGGTCCGGGGAGCCGGTGCAACGGCTACGGATCGAGGTCCGTGACACCGTCGCCCGGCTGCCGCGCCCGCGCCCACCGCGGTGGGAGGCCGACCCGGCCGGCGACTACGGCACATCGGGCCGCGGCCTGCTGCTCGTCGACGCGCTCGCCGACGACTGGGGTGTGCGGCCGTGCGCGGCCGGCGGGAAGGAGGTCTGGTTCGAACTGAAAGCGGACTGAGAGCGAACCGAATCCGGACTGAAAGCGGACCGACCGCGGACCGAACACCAAAGCGGACCGACCGCGGGCTGAACACGAAAGCGGCGTGACCGCGGATGGACAGGTGTCCACCCGGCAGCCACGCCGCCCGTATACCTTCGGTTGCTCAGCCGAACTGACGCTCCAGGTCCTGGAGTTTGCGCTCCAGGGAGTCCAGTCGGGGCAGCGTCAGCGTGTCGTCCTCGGCGATCAGGTCGAACGTCGTCGGGCCGGACGCGGACGCCGACGGCGCGGACTGCGAACCGAACAGGTCCGCCGCGGAGTTGGTCGGCGCCTCTTCGCGTACCGGCTGGAGTGCCGGACGCGCCCGCACCGGCAGCTCACCGGACGGCAGTTCGGCCGAAGGGGCTATTACAGGCTCCGAAGAGGGCTGGCCGGTACCCGCCGCACCGGCGGCGGGCAACTCGACCTGGCGGCCGCCCCGGCCGCCACGCGGCCACGGCCGCCCCTGACGGCTCAGAGCCTTTATCTTGGCCCGCTCCATCCGGTTGTGGTCGCGGCGCCGCAGATCGTTCTGCTCGCGCTGCCGCTTGTCCTCGCGGACCTCCTCGACCGCCTCGTCCAGCGACCGCACGCCCTCCAGCAGCATCAGCGACCAGGCGCCGTACGTCTCCCGCGGGGCGCGCAGCCACCGCACCATCCGGATCTGCGGCAACGGCCTGGGCACCAGGCCCTGTTCGCGCAGCGCCGCCCGGCGGGTCTGCTTCAGCGCGCGGTCGAAGAGCACCGCGGCCGACAGCGACATGCCGGCGAAGAACTGCGGCGCGCCCGCGTGGTCCACCCCGCGCGGCGCGTGCACCCAGTTGAACCAGGCCGCGGCGCCGGCGAACATCCAGACCAGCATGCGCGAACCGAGCGCGGCGTCGCCGTGGCTGGCCTCGCGGACCGCCAGCACCGAGCAGAACATCGCCGCCCCGTCCAGGCCGAACGGCACCAGGTACTCCCAGCCGTTGGTCAGACCGAGGTTCTCCCGCCCGAAGCCGACCAGGCCGTGGAACGACAGCGCGGCGGCCACCGCGGCGCAGCAGAACAGCAGCACATACGAGGCGCTGGCGTACATCGCCTCCTTGCGGCGGCGGCGCTCCTCGCTGCGCTCCCAGGACTCGCCCTGGGTGGTGCCGTCGCCGGACGAGCGGCGGTTGCGGAAGACGAAGACGCAAGCCGCGAGGACGACCAGGCCGATACCGGCCGAGAGCATCCAGTCCAGCGATATGTCGGTAATTCTCATATGCGATTCCTCGTGTCGCTTCCGTCGCGCTCGGGCCGTTTGGGACTGCTTACGACCGACATCATCGTGCAGAGCGCGGATAGGTTTCAGACGTTACGGCACAAGAGCACGCGAACGGGTTCCCGGGTGCTCGAACTCGCGTGCCAGAACGGTTTAGTTGAGCGAGATCGTAGCGCGGTCGGTCAGGCCGCGGACGCGCGGCGGTCGATCCGGCCCGGTGCGCGCCGTCGCGGGCAGGTGGTGCAGGTGTCCGTGGGGCTGATGGTGTAGTAAAGGCAGCAGGTGAGCCGGGTGCGCGACAGCGCCGCGCACTCCGTGCCGACTGACGGTCCGTCAATCCGCGTACCCGGACGGAACCCCGCGGCGCCCGGGAAAGGGCGGGTGTCGCCCGGTAGCAGCGCGGCCAGTTCGGCCACCGCGCGCTCCTCCTGCTCGAACAACCGGCCGACGTACCAAAGCCCTTCGGTGATTTCGTCGGTGACCATGCCCCACAGGGCGTGTCGGCCGCGTCGCAGCAGTGGGCCGAAGCCGGCGAGCACCGGACCGGCGTGCTCGGCGACCGCCGCCCGCAACTCGTCGCGCAGCGCGGCCGGGTGCGGCGCCGTCCGCGCGCCGGGCAGTGCCGCGGCCGGGTCGTCCGGCAGGCAGCTGAACGACCGGGTGCGCACCGTGATCCGGCCGGTGGCGGCGTGGAACGCCACGTCGTCGACCGGCAGCCGCGGCACCCTGCCGTGCAGGAACCACGGCACCGTGAACAGCAGGCACGCCGGCCACAGGTAGCGGTGCAGCGCGAGGGTCGCCGCGACGTCAGGGCGCGGCGGGCCGGTGCGCTCCCGGGCCAGCTCGGCCGTGGCGTTCGTCACGAACGCGTCCAGCGCGGCGCCGCCCTCGGCGAGCTCGCCCGCGCCGATCCAGCCCGCGCCGGAGGGCGGCGGGGCGGCGGTGATCCGCAGCTGCGGGAAGACCGCGGACAGCCGGGCGTAGGAAGCGCTGGTCGCAGGCATGGTAAGGCTTACCTTAGCGGTCCGGGTGCGGGATTACGCCAGCGGCCGTACGCCGAACGGGTGAGCGCGCCGGGGCGCGATACGGGCGCAGCCGGGTGCCGGGTGCCGGGTGGCGGGTGCCGGGTGCCCAGCGGACGGCGCGCCCTGCGGACGGCGCGCCGGGTGAGTGGCCGGCCGAGTGGCCGGCCGAGTGGCCGGCCGAGGGGCCGGCCGAGTGGCCCGCCGAGGGGCCGGCCGCCCAGCGGGCAGATCCACCGGCGGATGGTCGTACGGTCCGATGATCCGACGTAGGGTCGGACGGATGTCCGGGACAGCGGTGGAGAGGGGCGGGACACGGTGGAGCGAGCCGCGCCCATAGTGCCGCCCGCGCGGGTGCCCGAGCGGCTGTCCGTACGGGACCAGGTGCTCGACGCGCTGCGCGCCGCGATCGTCTCCGGGCAGCTCGCGCCCGGCTCCGTGCATTCCGCTCCCGCGCTGGCCGAGTTGTACCGCGTCTCCGCCACCCCCGTCCGCGAGGCGATGCAGCTGCTCGCCCGCGAGGGCGCCGTCGAGGTGCTGCCCAACCGCGGCTTCCGCGTCGCCGAGCACACCGCGCGCGACCTCGCCGAGCTGGCGGAGGTGCGGGCGCTGCTCGAAGGGCCCGTGGTGCTCGGGCTCACCCGCACCGTGCCCGCCGCCCGCTGGGAGCGGCTGCGGCCGCTCGCCGACGAGGCCGTCGTGCTGGCGGTCCGCGGCGACCTCGGGGCCTACGCCGAGGCCGACCGTGCCTTCCACCGCGCCGTCCTGCAACTGTCCGGCAACCTCCACCTGGTCGCTGTCGCGGACGAGTTGCACCGGCGTACGCAGTGGCCCCCGGCCGCGTCTCCGCGGAAGGCGGGTGCCGGGCGGGATCGGCTGGTCGCCGACGCCACGGAGCACTGCGTGCTGCTCGATGCGGTCGCCTCCGGCGAGGAGGGGGCCGCGGGGGACGTGGTGCGGCGCCACTTCGGCGCCGGGGGCGCCCTTGTGGAAGGCGTTCACCGCCAAGGGTGACGCACACGCAACCCGTCTCATTCCTTGGTGCCGTTGAGCGTGTCCCGCACCCGCCTGACCTCCCACGGGGCATCCGCCACGGGCCAGCTCGCGCTCAACTCCGCCAGCATGGCGCGATGGTCCTCGATGACCTCTTCCCGCATCAGCCCCCATGCAGCAGCGGCTTGAACCTCGACTTCGGGACAGCGCGTCGCCCGGACGAGCGCGTCCGCGGAGTTGGTCCCCGGAGACTCGTCCAGCAGTTCCAGTGCCCTGACGCGGTCGTTCAACGGCACGTTGCCGTCACAGGCGACAGTCCCGAGCGCCTCGACGAGCCGTGGATCGGCCTCCTCCGCGTCCTTGAACACCGCTTCCACCGCATCGAGAGCCCGTTCGCGAACGTAGTCGCTCCCGGCGGCCTCCATGACCTCGGCCAGCAGGGACAGTTCTTCCGCTGCCACCACATCCAGGGCCGACAGCGCGGTGTGGTGATTGGCCCCGGGTCCGTACGTGTGGCTGAGCCCGGCCGGGGAGGGCGGCTGCCGCAGCACCTCCCGGATGCGGTCCAGGACGAGTGCCCGCTCCGGTTCACGTGCTTCCTCGCCGCCCCGTTTCACGGCGCCGTCGGGATACCACCAGTGGTCGAGGGCGATGCCCACGGCTGCCTCGTCGTCGCTTTCGAGCAGCGTGCGAAGCGCCCGGTGATATGACTCGTCCACCGTGGGAGCCCTCAGCCGTTTGTGGGCGCGATACAGCTCCGGGTCGGCCAGCCGATGCCCTTCCCAGTGGATGCTGTGCGGCGTGCCGAAGATCATGTCAATGGGGTTGCAACCCCATGGGCGCTGGGGAGGCTGGTCGCCCCAGCTCTCGGCGACCTCCTCCAGGGCGGCGCGGTGCCGATCCAGGCATCCCGTCTCGATCAGGTAATAGGACGCGTATGCCTGCACCTTCGGCTCTCCCTCGCGAAGCGCCCGGAGGAGAATGTCGTCAGCGTCCGCGCCGAGGCTGTCGGCCAGGACGCGGATCGCTGTCTCCTTCGTGCCGACGGACGGGTCGAAGAGCAGGTCGCCCAGGGCGGCGACGAGCCGCTCGTCTTTTACCTCGGCCTTGCCGAGCACGCCACGGGCCATCCAGATGGCCTTGCCGCGCACCGCGTCCGAGTTCGTGCGGGAAAGAACGTCCAGCAGGAGACACGCGTCGCCGGGCTCGGCATGCCCCTTGAGCATGTTCAGGGCGCTCACCTCGGCGGGGGACATCGGCCGCCGGAGCACCTCACGGGCGCGGGCCAGCACCTCGGGCAGGTAGGCATCGGCAGGTTCCTCGTCCTCCAGGACGTGACGCAGCCCCTCCGAGGACGCGTAGTGGTCGAGCGCGATGCCCACGGCGATCGGGTCCTCGCTGCGCAGCAGGGTGGCGAACGCGTGCAGGCATTCCTCGTCGCTGAGCGGGAACATAAGCTCATCCTGGGCCTTCCGGAGCAGCGGATCGTCCAACTCGGTGCCCTTCCAGTGGGTGCTGTGGAAGCCCTCGACCGCCTCGCGAATCTGGTCGGCCCACCAACCCGCGTCCTGCGGCCAGGACTCCGCGAGCCGCCCGACGTGGTCGCGGTGGACGCGGAGCCGCAGAGGCGTCGCGAGATAGCCCGCCGCACGCACCTGGAGTTCCAGTTCGGGCGACTCGCTGACACGGACGATGAGGTCCTCGACCTCCGGGAGATCGAGATCGTCCAAGGCGCGCATGGCTTCCTTGCGATCCTCCGCATCGAGGCCCTCGTCCAGCACCCTGGCCGTGATCAGCGCCAGCAGCCGCCGGTTCGGCTCCTCGCCCTCCGCGAGGGCGGTGCCGGCCGCGAGAATCGCCGTTTCCCGCACACCAGCGTCTGGGGCGCCTTCGAGGACGTCGGCGATCAAGTCCGCGTTCTCGTCCTCAGCGAGGTGCCACATCATTGTCAGAGCACTCTCGTGGCTGCGGCCGGACGGAGATCGCCCGAGAAGGTCCCGGGCGGCGAAGCGCACCTCGTTGTCCAGCGGCCAGTAGGGGTTGTCCACTCCCCACCTGGTGTCCGCCTGCGCCTGCTGGTAGTCGTCCAGAGCCTCCCGGACGACGTCGATGTCCTCGCTTGACAACCGGGCGCTGAACTCGCCGAGTTGGGACTTCTCGTCGTCGCTCACGAGCACTCCTTCATCATCATCTCTTCAGGTTGGCAGAGCCGTCCTGGCGAGGCCCGGCCGGGTCTTACGGCCTGGGGTGGGGTACGGCGAGCATCGTCCAGGACGAGGCCGTGGGCCCGGCTCATGCGTCCATGCGCTCATCCGCTCATCCGCTTCGGCGTGAACGTGGGAACCGGCCATCGTGGCCGAAGCGGGCCGGGAGGTATTCGGCCGTTCACCGGGGCCGGGCGGAGCCCATCCGCGGGGGCCGCGTACACCCGTTGGCGCCGGGCGGGGTGTATACGAACGGCCGCGCGGAACTGCTTCTTCCACTTTTTCGGCCCGCTTACCCCAACGCCTCGCAAAGTCGTACCCAGACCCTTGACGGAGGGTCATTGGCGCGCGCTGGAGGGGGCATCTATGCAGGCCACTCATATGATGACCGAAAGTTGCTTATTACATACACCTGTCGTCGGGCCGCCGTTGACGGGCGGCCCGCCGGGGATCGACCATCCGTTTAGGTGCTCAATACACATGATTCGTGTTGCGAGCGCGTTGCGTGTGCCCGACTGAACGGAGAAGTCGCATGTGCGGAATCACCGGATGGATCTCCTACCAGCGTGACCTGGCGGCGCAGCGGCCCATGGTCGACGCGATGACCGAGACGATGTCCTGCCGGGGGCCCGACGACCGGGGCACGTGGATCAGCGGACCCGCGGCGCTCGGCCACCGCAGGCTCGCCATCATCGACCTGCCCGGCGGCCGCCAGCCGATGAGTGTCGAGGCGCCGGGCGGCACGGTCGCCATGGTGTACTCCGGCGAGGCGTACAACTTCACCGAGCTGCGCGCCGAACTGGCCGGCCGCGGCCACCGGTTCAGCACCGACTCGGACACCGAGGTGGTGCTGCACGGCTACCTGGAGTGGGGCGCGGCGGTCGCGGAACGGCTCAACGGGATGTACGCGTTCGCGATCTGGGACGACCGCGAGAAGAAGCTCGTGATGATCCGGGACCGGATGGGCATCAAGCCCTTCTACTACTACCCGACCGCCGACGGCGTGCTGTTCGGCTCCGAGCCCAAGGCGATCCTGGCCAACCCGCTCGCCGAGCGGACGGTGACCCTCGACGGCCTGCGCGAGCTGCTCGTCATGGTCAAGACCCCGCGGCACGGCTTCTGGGACGGCATGCACGAGGTGGAGCCCGGCACCGTGGTGACCGTGGACCGCGCCGGCATCCGCACCCACACGTACTGGTCGCTGGAGACCCGGCCGCACACCGACGACAAGCAGGCGACGATCCAACACGTGCGCACCCTGCTCGACGACATCGTGCGGCGGCAACTCGTCGCCGACGTACCGCGCTGCACGCTGCTCTCCGGCGGCCTGGACTCCTCCGCGATGACCGCGCTGGCCGCGCAGCAACTCGGCCGGACCGGCGAGACCGTACGCAGCTTCGCGGTCGACTTCGTCGGCCAGACCGAGAACTTCGTCGCCGATGAGCTGCGCGGCACCCCCGACACCCCCTTCGTGCACGACGTGGCCGACAACTCCGGCACCGAACACCAGGACATAGTCCTGGACTCAGACCAGCTCGCCGACCCCGCCGTACGCTCCAAGGTGATCGCGGCCAGGGACCTGCCCGCGGGCTTCGGCGACATGGACGCGTCGCTCTACCTGCTCTTCAAGGCGATCCGCGCGCACTCGACGGTGGCGCTGTCGGGGGAGTCCGCCGACGAAGTCTTCGGCGGCTACCTCCAGTTCTTCGACCCCGAGGCCCGCCAGGGCAACACCTTCCCCTGGCTGGCGAGCTTCGCCAAGCACTTCGGCGACGAGGAGGGCGTCCTCAACGCGGAGTTCAGCCGCAGCCTGGACCTGGACGGCTACGTGCGCGACTCCTACGCCACGGCCTCCGGCGAGGTCCAACGGCTCGCGGGCGAGAGCGACTTCGAGTTCCGGATGCGCACCATCTCGTATCTGCACCTGACCCGCTTCGTACGGGTGCTGCTGGACCGCAAGGACCGCGCCAGCATGGCGGTCGGCCTGGAGGTGCGGGTGCCGTTCTGCGACCACCGCCTGGTGGAGTACGTCTACAACACGCCCTGGGCGCTCAAGTCCTTCGACGGCCGCGAGAAGAGCCTGCTGCGCGAGGCGACCGCCGACGTGCTGCCGCGCTCCGTCTACGACCGGGTCAAGAGCCCCTACCCCTCCACCCAGGACCCGGCGTACGCCGTCGCCCTCCAGAAGCACGTCAAGGAGGTGC
>NZ_JACEGK010000199.1:0-13046 GCF_056859195.1 Streptomyces sp. NH27 | reverse complement strand
GCCCCGACGGCGTGTAGCCGAAGGAGGCGCTGGGGTACCTCCCGGCAAAGCCAGGGGGAGGACCTGCGCGACAAGCCACCACTCACGGGTGGTCCCGTAACCGGCAGGACGGGGGCAGCCTGGGGGTTGGTTACCCCAGGAAATCCCGGGCGAGGGCGGCGGCGGCACGCTCGAGCAGAGGGCCGGCCTCCGCCATGGACCGCTGGACGTCGGGTTCCAGTTCGGCGAGTGCGTAGGCCCGGGAAATCCCGACGCCCGCAAGCTCCGCAGGAGAAAGCGTGAGGCGCCCGCACACCGCGGCGACGGGAATCCCGGCGGCGCGGGCAGCGGCGGCGACCCCGACCGGCGCCTTGCCGTGCAGTGTCTGGGCGTCGAGCGAACCCTCTCCCGTGATGACGAGATCGGCCCGGGCGAGGGCGGCGGCGAACCCGAGGACGTCGAGCAGGACGTCTATCCCGGGCCGGAAGGACGCGTGCAGCCCGACGAGGGCGCCGTAGCCGATCCCGCCGGCAGCACCCGCCCCGGGCGCGTCCGCGGCGCTGAGCGCGGCACCCCCGAGGGTGGCGCCGAGCACGGCGGCGTACTGCCCGAGCGCACCGTCCAGGAGCGCCACGTCGTCCTCGGAGGCGCCCTTCTGCGGCCCGTAGACGGCGGCGGCGCCCTTGGGCCCGCGCAGCGGGTTGTCGACGTCGCTGGCGAGCACGATCTCGGTGTCGGCCAGCCGCGGGTCCAGCGCGGACAGGTCGGCGGTGGCGAGCGAGGCCAGCGCGGCGCCACCGGGGGCGATCGGCACCCCCTCGGCGTCCAGCAGCCGCGCGCCGAGCGCGCTGAGCATGCCCGCGCCGCCGTCGGTGGTGGCGCTGCCGCCGACCCCGAGCACGATGGTGCGGGCACCGGCGTCGAGTGCGGCCCGCAGCAGCTCACCGGTGCCGTAGGTGGTGGCGGTGAGCGGCGCGAAGACCCCGGGCGGCAGGTGCCGCAGCCCGGACGCCTCGGCCATCTCGACCACCGCGGTGCCCTCGCGCAGCGCGTACGCGGCCTCGACCGGCTCGCCGAGTGGACCGGTCACCCGCGCGGTGCGGCGCTCGAACCCGCCGGCCACCGCCGCGTCCACGGTGCCGTCGCCCCCGTCGGCCACCGGAAGTGACGTGACGGTCGCCTCGGGTGCGACCTGGCGCAGCCCGGCCGTGACATGGGCGGCCACCTCGACCGCGGTCAGCGAGCCCTTGAACTTGTCCACGGCAACGAGCACATGCCCTGCCTGCCGTCCTACTGCGTCGGACACGTGAATTCTCCTGATCCGAAACGGAACGTCGCGCCGTTCCGGACCCTATCCCACCTGCGGTGCACGCCCCGTAGGTTGGTGCGTATGACCACCGACTACGCCACGTACATCGCCTCGCTGCCGAAGATCCTGGCCAGCGCGAGCACCCTGTTCCGGTCGGCCGACGGCCGGGTCCTGCTGGTCGAGCCGAACTACCGGGACGACGGCACCTGGACACTGCCGGGCGGCACCATCGAGTCGGACCGGGGCGAGAACCCGCGGCAGGGTGCCCGCCGGGAGACCCTGGAGGAGATCGGCCTGGACGTGCGGCCGGGCGCGCTGCTCGCGGTGGACTGGATCGACGGGACCGCGCGGCCGCCGTTGGTGATCTACCTCTACGACGGTGGCGTGCTCGGCGACGAGGAACTCGGCGCGATCCGGCTACAGGAGGAGGAGCTGGACTCCTGGCGGCTGGTTGCGCCCGACGACCTGGAGCAGTACCTGTATGCGAACGGCGCACGCCGCATCCGCGCCGGGCTGGCCGCGCTGGCGGCAGGCACCGGACCCGTCGAGCTGGTCGACGGAGCCCCGGCCGATCCGGCCGACCCCGCAGACTCGGCCGACTCGGCTGATCCGGCGCGGGGTTGACCGCCGCGGCGGCTCACGCCTTCGGGATGTCGAAGAAGTAGGTGAGGCCGCCGGCCAGCCGGATGTCGCCCTTCACCTTCAGCTTGCGGGTGAAGAACAGGGTCGGCCCCGAGGCGTTGCCCGAGACGAGTTTCAGGAACTCCGGCGCTGCCATCGTGAGGCTCAACTGCGGTGTGCGGTCGGTGCGTTCGGGAGTGACGGTGCAGGCGCCCCGGGCGATGTGCGTTTCGTAGACGTCGTCGCCCGCGCCTGCCTCGATGCCGTTCTCGGTGATCCGCCAGCGGATCAGGGCGTCCCGGCTGCCCGCGGCCTCGGGCTTGAACAGGGTGTGCATCCGCCCGAACACCTCGTCCAGCACCCGGCGGCGCTGCGGCCCGGCCATCAACTCGGCGATCCGCCGGCCGGGCAGGCCCTTCACGATCCGGGCGAACTCCCGGGGCTCCACCGATCCAAACTCCAGCGCCTCCAGATCGAGATCATCAAGTGCCGCCATGCGAACTCCTCTTCCCGACTCCGGAGTAACCTTACCAGCGAGTAAGATTATTGACATACCATCCACGTGGCAAGGCTTCCGGGTTTGGACGGGACATCTGTGCTCCTGTCCACATAGAATTCCGCCACACGGGGGACAACGGCTTTCCGCTTGGCGGCAGCCCATCTGGCATCGCTCCGACAGGAGTCGAGCAGTCCCTGACTCTCCCCATCACGAGCGACAGAAGGCAGAAAGTCCCATGGCAGAACGGCAGTACCTCGGACACGGCACCAACACCGGTGCGGAGAAGTTCTGGTACGTCCTCGGCTGCATCTACTTCGGCATCTACTACATCGCCAAGGTGCCCGCGAAGAAGGCGCTGAGCGAGTACGGCCTGGTCGAGATGACCGGCGCGGAGAAGTTCTGGTACGTCATCCTCTGCATATTCGGCGGCGGCGGCTACTTCAGCAAGGTCATCTTCAAGCGCGCGCTGTCCGAGGTGCGCGACCCCAACGGCGCGTTCCCGATCGGCGGCCAGCCTGCGCAGATCGGCTACCAGCAGCCGCAGATCGGCTACCAGCAGCAGCCCAACTACCAGCAGCCGGAGCCCGGTTACGGCTACCCGCAGCAGCCGGGTGCCCAGCCCGGCCAGGGCTACGGCTACCCGACCAGCTGATCACCCGGTCACGCCGTACGTCTGATCACACGGTCAGGTCGTAGCGGCGGCCCAGCGGGGGTCGCGACCCAGCACCGCCACGATGCGGTCCAGGGTCGCGGCCCCTTCGGGCGTCTCCAGCCCGGGCGCGAACGCCGCGCCCTCCGCCGTCCGCGCCGCGCCGCCCGGCACCGCCAGCGCGATCGGCAGCACGGCAGCGAGCAGGTCCGAGCCGAACTCGGCCTGCGCACCGATGGACTTGGCCACATCCCACGCCTGCACGACGGTGTCCACGAGCTGGAAGCCGACCGCCACCTCGGCACGCAGCGGCTCGGGCCGGACCTCGGGCAGCCATATCCGGCTGCCCGGCAGTTCCTCGATCGCCGCGAACGCGGCCACCACCTCGGCGCCGGACGCGGCGAACACCCGGCCCGGGTCCTCCCCCGCGGCCACCGGGTGGTCCGCCCAGATCCCCATGTCCTTCCGCTCGCCGCGCGCCGCCGCCGCGAAGCCGTGGTTCTGCCCAGACGCGGCCCTCGACCCGCTCCTTCTCCCACCCTCCATTTCCCGGTCGGTCCAACTCCCGTATAGACGCGGGTCCGGAGAATATCGGCCGGCGGTGCTTTCGTCGACCGGCCCGGCGGCGCAGGCTCACCTGCTGGAGCGTCGGCGGCACATACGCCTGGTCGAGCGTGCCGATGTCGGTGCCGGTGGGACGATCTCGTCGATCCTGTCGTGGACGTGTCGTGAACGTGTTGCGGACGCGTTGCGGACGCGTTGGGACGTATTGCGGATGTTCTCCGCGAAAAAATCAGGAGAGCATGAACGGCTCGAATTCCCGGCACATCCGTGGAAGGCAGAAGGCGGAAGGCGGATGTCTCTGTCGCGCCGGGCGCCGCGTCCGGTTCCCAGCCTGCGGCGGTGCGGGTGCCGGCGGGAGGGACGTCCTCATCCAGGGACAGCCGGTCCCTGGATGTGCCCGGCGTGCCGGGGCATGGTGGAGATGTGGACAGAACCGAACTGGCCGACTTCCTGCGCCGCTGCCGTACCCGGCTCTCCCCTGCCGACGTGGGGCTCTCCGAGGGCCCGCGGCGCCGCACCCCGGGACTGCGCCGCGAGGAGGTGTCGCAGCTGGCGGGCATGTCCACCGACCACTACACGCGGCTCGAGCAGGCCAGGGGCTCGCGCCCGTCCCGGCAGATGCTGGCCGCCGTCGCCCGCGCGCTGCGGCTGACCGGCGACGAGCGGGACCACCTCTTCCACCTGGCCGGCGAGGAGCCCCCGCACGGCGGCCGGCCGGCCACGGAGCATGTCCGCCCCGGCCTGCTGCTCGTCCTCGACCGGCTGACCGACACCCCCGCCCAGGTGGTGAGCGACCGCGGCGACGTCCTCGCGCAGAATGCGATGGCCAAGGCGCTGCACGGCGACGCGTCCGCCCGCCCCGAGGTGGAACGCAACATCGTCTGGCGCTACTTCACCGACCCCGCCGCGCGGGACCTCTTCCCGGCCGAGGACCGCGACCGTGCCGCCCGCGTCTCGGTGGCGGACCTGCGCGCGACCTTCGCCCGCCGCCCGGACGACGCGCGGCTGGCGGCGCTCGTGCGCCGGCTCCGTGACCGCAGCGCGGAGTTCTCGGCGCTGTGGGACGACCACCAGGTCGCCGTGCGCCGCTCCGACGTCAAACGCATCCTGCACTCGGTCGTCGGCCTGCTGGAGCTGGACTGCGAGGTGCTGCTCAACCCGGAGCACGACCAGCGGCTGATCGTCTACACCGCCCGCCCGGGCAGCAGGTCCTACGAGCGGCTGGGGCTGCTGCGGGTGGTCGGCCTCCAGGAGCTGACCCGCGGCTGAACCGCTCCGCACCCATGGCCGGGCCGCGCCACCAGGCGCGTTGCCGCGCTCCCCGCGCGCCGGGCCGTTACGGTGAAAGAGTGAACGCGGCGCGGCGGGCGGGAGAAGGCAGGACCGGGGGGAGCGGCGAGCCCGACGAGACGGAGCCGGCCCGGCGCCTCCACCCGGCCAAGCGGGTGCTGCTGGGCAGCGCCGGAAGTGTCCTGCTGCTCGTCGGGGTGGCGCTGCTGGTGCTGCCGGGGCCGGGCATGCTGCTGGTGCTCGCCGGGTTGGTGCTGCTCTCGCGGGCCATGCCCGCGGTGGCCCGGTTCGAGGAGCCGGTACGGGTCCGGGCGATGCAGGGCGTCGAAGCGAGCGTGGCCTCGCGGTGGCGGATCGCCGGCACCGCGCTGGTCGGCCTCGGGCTGATCGGAGCCGGGGTCGTCTGGGGCACGCGCCTGGTGTCCCGGCTGCCCTTCGGCGGCTGGAGCACCGGGTCCAGCCTGATCCTCTCCGGCCTGGTGCTGCTCGGACTGCTGATGTGGAGCCACCGCCGGGTACACGGCTCCTGACCTGCGACGTACCGGCGGCTTGCCGACGACCTACCGGCGGCTTACCGGCGGCGCGCGTTGTCGTCGTCGCTACGTACCGGCCGCGCCACGTACCGGCGGCAGCGGAACTACCGGCGGGCCGCCGCGCGCCGCAGGTGGCGCAGCACCGCCTTCGCCGCGTTGTGGCCGCTCATGCCGTGCACGCCCGGACCGGGCGGGGTCGCGGCGGAGCAGAGGAAGACCCCGGGGCGGGGCGTGGCGTACGGGATCGCGGCGAGCCGGGGCCGCAGCACGGTCTGCAGTCCGGAGAACGCGCCGCAGGCGATGTCGCCCTCGATGTAGTTGGCGTTGCGGGCGGCGAGCCCGGCGGGGCCGGTCACCGTGCGGGCGAGCACGAGGTCGCGGAAGCCGGGCGCGAAGCGTTCGATCTGCCGCTCGACGGCGTCGGTGGCGTCGCCGTGCCAGCCGCGCGGGACATGGCCGTACGCCCAGAAGACGTGCTTGCCCTCGGGTGCGCGGGACGGGTCGACCACGCTGGGCTGGGCGGTGATGAGGAAGGGCGTCTGCGGCGGGCGGCCGGTGACGGCGCGGTTGAGGGCGTCGCCGATCTCCGTGTACGTGGGGCCGATGTGGACGGTGCCGGCCTCCCGGGCGACGGGCGCGGTCCACGGCACGGGGCCGTCCAGCGCGTAGTCGATCTTGAAGACGGACGGCCCGTAGCGGTAGCCGCGGTAGACGTCGCCGAGCGCGGCGATCCGGGCCAGCGCGGTGGGCGAGGTGTCGAAGACGTAGGCGCGGGCGGGCGGGAGCTCGTCGAGCTTGCGTACGGTCACGCCGGTGGTGATGACGCCGCCGAGTTCGGTGAGGTGGGCGGCGAGCGCGTCGCTGATCGCCTGGGAGCCCCCGCGCGCCACCGGCCAGCCGCGTTCGTGCGCGGCGAGCGCGAACATCAGGGCCATGGCGCCGGTGAGCGGCTCGCTGAGGCGGGCGATGGCGTGCCCGGCCAGGCCCGCGAGCATCGCCCGCGCCTTCGCGTCGTGGAACCGATACGCCAGCAGCCCGACCGGCGGCAGACCGGTGAGCCCGAACCGGGCGAAACGGTAAGGGTCCTTGGGCAGCCCCGACCACGGCGGCCGGAAGAAGTCGGCGGCCATGGTCTCCCAGTGGCCGACGTACGGGGCGAGCAGCTTGCGGTAGGCGGGTGCGTCGCGCGGCCCGAGCGAGGCCGCGGTCTCGCCGACCGTACGGGCCAGCACGGCCGCGGTGCCGTCGGGGAAGGGGTGCGCCATCGGCACCCGCGGCTGGAGCCACTCCAGGCCGTGCCGGGCCAGCGGCAGCGTGCGGAAGACTGGCGAGCCGATACCGAAGGGGTGGACGGCCGAGCAGGGGTCGTGGCGGAAGCCGGGAAGCGTCAACTCCTCGGTACGGGCGCCGCCGCCGACGGTGTCGGCCGCCTCGTAGACCTGTACGGACAGGCCCGCGCGGGCGAGTTCGACCGCGGCGGTCAGCCCGTTGGGGCCGGCGCCGACCACGACCGCGTCGACCACGACCGCCCGGCTCACCGCGCACCGCCTTCCCGGCCGTCGGTCCCCGCGTTCTCGGTGCTCGAGGTGTTTCCGGTTCCTTCGCGGTCCGCGGTGCTCTCGCCGTCCGCGGCGAACCCGACTCCCAGGGTGCGCACCACCCGCCGCGCGGTCGCCTCGTCCCGGGCCACCGTGAACGGCAGCCGGTTGCCCCCGGCCACGCGGAACGGCTCCCCCGTCGGCGTCAGGCTCGCGCCGCCCGCCTCCGAGACCAGCAGCAGCCCCGCGGAGTGGTCCCAGGGCGCCTCCCAGAAGAACGCCACCCCGTCCGCGATCCCCCGGGCCACCTCCAGATAGCCCAGCCCCGCGCTCGTGGTGCACGGCACCGTCTCGACGCCCGCGGCCTCCAGCCGCTCCAGCGCGGCACGCTCCCCCTCGTCACGGACGACGGGGTTGGAGATCCATATCCGCAGCGGTTCCCGGTCGCCGGCGGTACGAAGCCGCTCGCCGTCGAGGTACGCGCCCCGGCCGCGCCGAGCCGTGGCGAACAGGCCGAGCTGCGGGGCGTACGTCCAGGAGGCCACCGGCACTCCGCCGCACACCAGGCTCACCAGCGTGGAGAACCCTTTGTCGCCGCGGACGAACGCCGAGGTGCCGTCGACCGGGTCGATCACCCACACCGGGGCGTCGCCGCGCAGCAGTTCCAGCAGGGACGGGTCCGCGGCGACCGCTTCCTCGCCGACCACGACCGAGCCGGGCAGCAGCGCGGGGAGCCGCTCGGTGAGGACCTCCTCGGCCCGCCGGTCGGCGGTGGTGACCAGGTCGTGCGGACCGTGCTTCTCCACCACGTCCGCAGCCGTCAGTTGCCGCCAACGGGGGACGACCTCTGCCGCCACCACGTCCCTGACCGTCTCCTCGACAGCGGCGAGGAGCGCGTCATCGACCGCATCAGCATCGTTGGCCATGCGGCCATCCAACCAGACAACGGTCTCCCGCCGTCACGGTGCCGGAGTGCACCCGCACACGGGGACGGCGGCAAATCCCAGCGGCGGGTTACGACCAGGTCGTTACCGCAGCGCCGGGATGACGTGCTCGCCGTAGGCGTCCACCACCGCTTCCTTCGCGTCGTGCATCGCGTAGAGCGCGAACTGGTCCACGCCGAGATCGCGGAGAGCGGCGAGCTTGTCGAGGTGCGCCTGGGGCGGGCCGAGGACGCAGAAGCGGTCCACGATGTCGTCGGGCACGAACGCGGTGTCGGGGTTGCCGGTCCGCCCGTGGTGCGCGTAGTCGTAGCCCTGGCGCTGCTTGACGTAGGCGGTCAACTCGTCGGGCACGAGGGCGGAGTGCTCGCCGTAGCGGCCGACGAGATCGGCGACGTGGTTGCCGACCATCCCCCCGAACCAGCGGCACTGCTCGCGGGCATGCGCGAGGCCCTCCGCCGAACCGTCGGTGACATACGCGGGGGCGGCCACGCAGATGGTGACCGAGGCCGGGTCGCGGCCGGCCCGCTCGGCGGCGGCGCGCACCGCCTTGACCATCTGCTCGGTGAGGTAGACGTCGGCGAGTTGGAGGATGAAGCCGTCGGCCTTCTCCCCCGCCATGGCGAGCGCCTTCGGCCCGTAGGCGGCCATCCACACCGGCAGTTCGCCGCCTTCCACCCACGGCAGCCGCAGCGCGGTGCCGTCGACGGTCGCCTCGCGGCCCTCCGCGAGATCGCGGATCACGGTGATCGCCTCGCCGAGCCGGGCGAGCGTGTTGGGCGGGCGGCCCGCCACCCGCATCGCGGAGTCGCCGCGGCCGATGCCGCACACCGTGCGGTTGCCGTACATCGAGTTGAGGGTGGCGAAGGTGGAGGCGGTCACCTCCCAGGTGCGGGTGCCGGGGTTGGTGACCATGGTGCCGACGGTGAGCCGGTCGGTGTGGTCGAGGATGCGGCTGTGGATGACGAACGGCTCCTGCCACAGCACGGCGGAGTCGAAGGTCCAGCCGTGGCTGAAGCCGTTGCGCTCGGCGCGGCGCATCAGGCCGACGACGTTCGACGCGGGCGGGTCGGTCTGCAGGACGAGTCCGAAGTCCATGGCGGCACCGCTCCTTCAACGTGGGGAGGTTCGCAGGGGGTTGGCGGAGTTCGGCGGGCGCCGAACGACGTCAGCCGAGGAACTGGCAGGTGCCGCGCGGCACGTACTGCCCGTGCCCGGCCCGGCCGACGTACGCGCCGTCCTGGATCACCGGCACCCCGCGGGAGAACACGGTCTGTGCCCGCCCGGTGATCCGGCGGCCCTCGTAGGCGCTGTAGTCGACGTTCATGTGATGGGTCTGCGCCGAGATCACCTGCTCGGCGTGCGGGTCGTAGACCACCACGTCGGCGTCGGCGCCGGGCGTGAGCGTGCCCTTGCGCGGGTAGAGGCCGAACATCCGGGCCGGGGTGGCACAGGCGATCTCGATCCAGCGACGGCGGGTGAGGTGGCCGTCGAGGACGGCCTGGTGCAGCAGGTCCATCCGGTTCTCCACCCCGGGCAGGCCGTTGGGGATCTTGGAGAAGTCGCCGACGCCGATGTCCTTCTGCCCGGTGAAGCAGAACGGGCAGTGGTCGGTGGAGACCACCTGGAGGTCGTCGGTGCGCAGGCCCTGCCACAGCGCCGCTTGGTGCTCGCGCGGCCGCAGCGGGGTGCTGCACACGTACTTGCTGCCCTCGAAGCCGGGTTCGGCGAGGTTGTCGGTGGACAGGAACAGGTACTGCGGGCAGGTCTCGCCGAAGACCGGCAGGCCCTGGTCGCGGGCCGTGATCAGCTCGGCGACCGCCTGCTGCGCGGAGACGTGCACCACGTACAGCGGTGCGCCCGCGACCCGGGCGAGCTGGATGGCGCGGTGGGTCGCCTCGGCCTCCAGCAGCGCGTGCCGGACCTCGCCGTGGTAGCGCGGGTCGGTCTTCCCCGCGGCGAGCGCCTGCTGGACCAGTACGTCGATGGCGATGCCGTTCTCGGCGTGCGTCATGATCAGGCCGCCGTTGGCCGCCGCACGCTGCATCGTCCGCAGAATCCGGCCGTCGTCGCTGTAGAAGACGCCGGGGTAGGCCATGAAGAGCTTGAAGCTGGTGACGCCCTCCTCGACGAGGAGGTCCATCTCCTTGAGCACCGGCTCGTTGACGTCGGCGACGATCATGTGGAAGCCGTAGTCGATCGCGCACCGCGCGTCGGCCTTCGCGTGCCAGGCGTCGAGGCCGGCCCGCAGGCTGCCGCCGACCTGCTGGATGGCGAAGTCCACGATGGTGGTGGTGCCGCCCCAGGCGGCGGCGCGGGTGCCGGTCTCGAAGGAGTCCGAGGCGACGGTGCCGCCGAACGGCATCTCCATGTGGGTGTGCGCGTCGACGCCGCCCGGGATGACGTAGCGGTCGGTGGCGTCGATGACGGTGTCGGCGGTCCAGCCGGCCGCGGTGTCGCTGTCGTGGGCGGCGAGCGCGGCGATCCGCCCGCCCTCGATCAGCACGTCGGCGTGGACCTCGTCGGCGGCGGTGATCACCAGGCCGCCGCGGATGAGCGTGCGGGTCATCGCGCGGCCCCCTTCTCCGGTACGGACGGTGCGGACGACTCCGGTCCGGATGTCTCCGGCGCGGACACCTGCGCGGACGACTTCGGTGCGGACGCCTGCGCGGATGCCTTCTGCGGGGCCTGCTCCGGCCCGGACGACTTCTCCAACTCGGCCTGCGCGGCGCTCAGGGCCGCGCTCAGGGCGTCGGCGCCCTCCTCCGCCTCGGCCACCGTGAGGGTCAGCGGCGGGGCGATCCGCAGCGCGTTGCCCGCCCGGCCGCCCTTGCCGATCAGCAGGCCGTGCTCGCGGGCGGCTTCGAGGACGAGGGAGGCGGCGGCCGGCGACGGGATGTCGGTG
Organism: Streptomyces sp. NH27; assembly: GCF_056859195.1. Classification (NCBI taxonomy): domain Bacteria; kingdom Bacillati; phylum Actinomycetota; class Actinomycetes; order Kitasatosporales; family Streptomycetaceae; genus Streptomyces; species Streptomyces sp. NH27. Next base: position 2,218 of record NZ_JACEGK010000199.1, on the reverse strand, counting down.
CCGGGTTCGACCAGTTCCATCCCGAGCATCAGGCCGCGGCCGCGCACCTCGCGGACGATGGCGCTGCGCGCGGCGACCGCGTCCAGCCGGGACCTGAGCAGGCCGCCGACCCGGCGGGCGTTGCCCTGGAGGTCGTGTTCGAGCAGGTAGGCGAGGTTGGCGAGCGCGCCCGCGGTGGTGATCGGGCTGCCGCCGAAGGTGGAGATGGAGTTGGCGTCCAGGCAGTTCATCACCTCGGCGCGGGCCACCACGCCGCCCATGGACAGGCCGTTGCCGATGCCCTTGGCGAAGGTGAGGATGTCCGGCGGGCCGGCCGCGTCGTGCGCCTGCCAGCCCCAGAAGTGGTCGCCGGTACGGCCCCAGCCGGTCTGCACCTCGTCGGTGATCCACAGGATGCCGTGCCGGTCCAGCACCCGCTTGAACGCGGCCAGCAGCCCGTCCGGCCCGGAGGTGAACCCGCCGACGCCCTGCACCGGTTCGGCGATCAGCGCCGCGATCGTGCCGTTCGCCTGCCCGAGCAGGTCCTCCAGGTCCTCGACGCACGCCGCGATGAACTCGGCGTCGGTCAGGTGCGCGTACGGGCCGCGGGTGCGGACCCCGCCGTGCACGTAGAGCGTCTGGAGCGGGGAGAGGCTGGTCGGCGACCAGGCGGAGTTGCCGGTGATGCCGATGGAGGTGAAGGACCGGCCGTGATAGCTGTTGCGCAGCGCCAGCACCTGGTTGGAGCGGCGGTAGGTGGTGGCCAGCAGCAGCGCGGTGTCGTTCGCCTCGGTGCCGGAGGTGGTGAAGAAGACCCGGGCGTCCGGGATGCCGGACAGATGGGCGATCCGCTCGGCCAACTCGACGGCCTGCCGGCTGAGGTAGAGCGTCGAGGTGTGCAGGATCTTCCCGGCCTGCTCGGTGACGGCGGCGGTCACCTCGGGCAGCGCGTGCGCGGTCATCGTGGTGAGGATGCCGCCGAAGAAGTCCAGGTAGCGCCGTCCCTCGGCGTCCCAGACGTGGCGGCCCTCGCCGTGCGTCAGCTCGATCGGCCGGGCGTAGTAGGTGGCCAACCAGTCGGGCAGTACCGCCTGGTGGCGGGCGTACAGCGCGGCGTGCGCGCTCTGGGTCGCGGTGGCCATCTGCTCACGCCTCCGTCAGGTCGCCGTAGGCGTCCGGCCTGCGGTCGCGGTAGAACGCCCAGGTCTGCCGGACCTCGTCGATCAGGTCGAAGTCGAGGTCGCGGACGAGCAGTTCCTCCTTGGTGTCGGAGGCGGCGCCGTCCACGAGTTGGCCGCGCGGGTCCACGAAGTAGCTGGTGCCGTAGAAGTCGTTGTCGCCGTACGGCTCGACGCCGACCCGGTTGATCGCCGCGATGAAGTACTCGTTCGCGACCGCCGCGGCGGGCTGCTCCAGCTGCCACAGGTACGCCGACAGGCCGCGGCTGGTGGCCGAGGGGTTGTAGACGAGCTGCGCGCCGGCCAGGCCCAGGGCGCGCCAGCCCTCGGGGAAGTGCCGGTCGTAACAGATGTACACGCCGATCCGGCCGACGGCGGTGTCGAAGACCGGCCAGCCGACGTTGCCGGGCTTGAAGTAGTACTTCTCCCAGAAGCCCTTGACCTGCGGGATGTGGTGCTTGCGGTACTTGCCGAGGTAGCTGCCGTCGGCGTCGATCACCGCGGCGGTGTTGTAGTAGAACCCGGACTGCTCGATCTCGAAGACCGGCACCACCATGACCATGCCGGTCTCCTTGGCGAGCGCCTGCATCCGGCGCACCGTCGGGCCGTCCGGCACCGGTTCGGCCCACCGGTAGTGCTCTGCCTCCTGGACCTGGCAGAAGTAGGGGGCGTTGAACACCTCCTGGAACCCGATCACCTTCGCACCCTGCGCGGCCGCGGCCCGCACGTGCTCCTCGTGCTTGGCGATCATCGACTCGGTGTCCCCGGTCCAGGTGGCCTGCACCAAGGCGGCCCTGACGACGTTGCTCATCCGCAGCTCCTCTGACGTGACGTCACGTCGGTTCTACGCCCGTAGATCCCAGCCGTCCGACGAACGTAAATCCCTCGCCCCACTCTGGCAAGGCCCCTGCGGTTACCAGCCGACGACGGGCTTGTTTCGCATCCGCCCGCCCCCTACGGCGCATCCGCGCGGGCGCGGGCGGGTGCGCGGGCGGGTTCGGTACGGCGCGGCGTCGGTGCGGGGTGCGGTCGGACGGCGCGGGTGCGGGTACGGGTACGGG
>NZ_JACEGK010000198.1:0-13074 GCF_056859195.1 Streptomyces sp. NH27 | reverse complement strand
TACCGCACCCAGTCCCAGTTCGGGCCCGGGTCGGTGTGGTCGGTGCCTGGTACCTCAACATGGCCGATAATGTGCTGACGGTCCTTCGGGATGCCGTACTTGTCGCAGATCTCGGCGGTGAGGGCGGCTGAGGAGTGATACATCGCGTCGGTGAACCAGGACGCGTCGTCGACCCAGCCTTCGTGCTCGATGCCGATGCTGCGGGTGTTGTAGTCCCAGTTGCCGGCATGCCAGGCCACGTCATGCTCGCGGACGCACTGGTCGATGGCACCGTCGGCGGACCGCACCACGTAGTGCGCCGTGGCGGCGTGGGCGGGGTCCTGGAAGAGGGTGATGGTGTCGGCGAAGGTCTCCTGGGTGACGTGGATGACGACCATGTTGATCGCGTAGGTGGTCGGGCGGTTGGACGCCGTGTAGTTGGCGGTGCTGGCCGGTGCCCAGGTGGCGCCTGGGTAGTCGACGGTGGCGGCCGCCGAGGCCCGGCCGCTGCCGGTCCACAGCTCGCCGGCGAACGCGGCGCCCGCGGCGGCGCCCAGCGCGAGACCGCCGCGCAGCAAGGAGCGGCGGGTGTGGGGGATTCGGGGGCTGCTGGGGCGTTCCATGGCGGGCTCCCTGAGAGGTCGCGATGTGGTCGAGTCCATGACAAGAACGGGCTCGCCCATCGTGGGGCCCGAGTCCTTGGCATGCCAAGCGGTTCGCGCAATGGCAGAGGTCCATGCCATTGGCGAACTCGCCGCACGACTCCTCGCAGTCGCCTGCGCGCCGAGTTCGTCCACTCACGCAACGTAGTCACAATGCCCCCGTTCGGATAACGACTGATGCACGCTCACATCACTGCCCGGCCACATCGCCTGACCGATTTGCCTACTCTCTCTATACCCTGCGCGTTTTGTTCCCATGCCCAACTCTCTGATTCGGCTTGGAAAACGCCTCCGGCTCTATTAACGTTCGATAACGCAGCGCGGTCGTCACCGCCGCCGCCAGGACGGCGGACCGCGCGCTTGCCGAATCCCGTCCGCGGGAACCGGGGACCCGTGAAAATGGGGTGAATCGGGCAGTAGTCAGGCCCGTAGGAGACCTTCTTCCTCCGAACCCGTCAGCTAACCCGGTAGGCGAGAGGGAAGGAAAGGAGAGCGCCCGTCGTGGCGTCCGACCAGCTTGCCTATGCTCCTGCCCGGCCTGACGGCGACATCGCCGCCCAGGATCGGGACGACTTCCGACTTCCGCGTCAGCGGGCCAACGCCCTTGCCGCGAACGGCACTTCCGCCGCGCTGGCCGCCCGCGCCCCCGCGTTCGCGGCGTTCGCCGGTGCCGGAGCCGCCGGTCTGGCCCCCGCACCCGCCGTCGAGCCCGCAGCGCGCCCCGCGCCGTTCCCGCTGCCGGACGCAGCACCGGGCGGCGCCGCGCTCGCCGGCCTGCCGACGTACGACCCCACGGCGCTGACCGTTCCCACGGCGCCGGCCCCCGCACCGGCCGAGCCGACCGCTCCCGCGACGGCCGAGGCAACGACCCTGCTGCCGCAGCCCGTTGTGGAGCCCGAGGCCGCGGTGACCGCCGGGTTCGTCCAGGACATCGTGTCCGTCGAGGATGTCGTGTCCGGCCAGGACGTCGCACCCGCCGAGACCGCCCCCGCCGACCCCGGCGCGGCACTGTGCGCCCGCATCCTCGGCCAGGTCGCCGCCCAGCGCGAGGCCGCAGCACGCGTCGAGCGCGAAGCAGTTGAGAAGGCGGCGGCCGAGCAGGCGGCCCGGGAGGCCGCCGAGCGCAAGGTGCGCGAGCGGGTCGCGGCGGCGAAGGCCGCAGCCGAGGAGAAGGTCCGCGAGGAAGCCGCCGCGGCGGCCCGCGCCGAGGCCGAGCGCCTCGCCCGGCTGGCCGCCTCCTACATCAAGCCGGTCGCCTGCGCCGCGCTCGGCGCGGGCTTCGGTGAGACCGACCCCTGGGCCAACCTGCACAACGGGCAGGACTTCACCGCGCCGACCGGCACTCCCGTGCACGCCGTGCACGGCGGCACCGTCACCTCCGCGGGCTGGGCAGGCAGCGACGGCTACCGGGTCGTCCTCACCCTCGAAGACGGCACCGAGTTGAGGTACTGCCACCTGTCGACCATGGTCGTCACCGACGGCCAGGTCACCACCGGCGACACGATCGGCCGCGTCGGCGCGACGGGTAACGTACCCGCGCCGCACCTCCACTTGGAGGTCCGCCCCGGCGGCGCCGCCCCCGTGGACCCGCTGCCCTGGCTGCGCGCGCACGACGTCAACATTTAGTGCCCCTCCCGGCAAGTTTGCCCGGGTGTTCCCAGCGCCCCTGATCGGGGCGCTGGGAAGTGCGTTACAGGGCGGGCGACTTGGCGGTCTGCGGGGCTGGTTCCGCGTGGTGGGCGGCGAGGTCGACCAGGGAGATCAGGTCGACCGGGGCCGAGTCGTCGCCGAGGGCGCGGTACTCGATGGCGGTGAGGATGGCGAGCCGTTCGGTGAGTCCCCAACGGGGGTTCCGCTCGGCGGCGATCAGCTCGGCGGCGGCCTGGGCGAGCGAGCGGCCGGCCGCGTGGGCGGCGTGGATACGGTCACGGGTCCGGAGCAGGTAGTCCGCGTGGGCGGCGACATCCGCGGGCGTCATGACGGGACCGTGGCCGGGGACGATGATGCGCGGGTCGCAGGCGAGGACGCGCTGGACCGCCCGGTGTACTTCGTCGAGCGGCCCGGCCCAGTGCACCGGGTGGTCGTCGCAGAAGACGACGTCGCCGGAGCAGACCACGCCCTCGCCGGGCAGGTTGACGATGAGGTCGCCGACCGTGTGCGCGGGTCCGACCTCGATCAACTCGACCGCTACACCGCCGACTTCGAGGTCGAGCCGACCGTTGAAGGTTCGGGTCGGTGGCACGGCCTCGCTCACCCCGAAGTCGCCGTAGCGGCCGAAGTGCCGTTTGACGTAGGCGCCCAGTGGCGTGTTCGGGTCGCTGTCCGCCACGAGGTGGGCGAGTTGGGCCGGGCTCGGCTCCTTGCACAGGTGCTCGGTGTTGGTCTCGGTGCTGACCACCTCCGCACCGGCCGCCGTGAACACCCCGTTGCCGTACGAATGGTCGCCGTTGCCATGGGTGTTGACGACCGTCGTGATCTCGGTGCCGGGCGGCAGCACGTCTGCGGCCAGGTGGACGAGATGGCGGGTCAGGTCCGTGGTGTAGGGGGTGTCGACCAGCAGCGCGTTGCCTTGGCCGGTGATCAGGATGCAGTTGGCCAGGCCCCAGGTGTCGTGTCCGTCGGGCAGCCATGCGTGGACCGCGGGCGTCAACGTCCGCAGGTGGCGAGGTGGTTCGATGCTCATGTCGTCCCAGTCTGCTGGTCTTGTGGCGGAAGGGGATCGCGGGGGTTGCCGTCGGCGGGTACGGCGGCGAGGCCGGGATCGGCGTCAGGATCGGAACGGGGGCCGGGATCGGAACCCGGATCAGGACTGGGATCAGGGTCAGGACCGGGGACGTGGACATGGACGGGATCGAGGTCCACCGGCCCGGTCGCGGGGGCGTGCATCGGCTCCTGCGGCGGCGGCCGCTCCCCCCGGTCGAAGAGCACGAACATCAGCCGGCCACCCGGCACCCCGAACGGTCCCGCCGCGCACATCGTCGCCCAGCCGGGGCCGAGTTCGGGGTGCAGCAGTGGCCGGGCGCCCTCGGCCCGCGGCTGGAGGTACTCCGTGGTCGGGGCGTCGTAGCGCGGTCCCACCACCGGGTCGCGCCGTATGTCGGCGAGCAGCCGCAAAAGCGTCGGGTCGGTCGGGCGCGCGGTGGCCGCGGCCCGCAACTGCGGTACCAGCAGCGGCAGCCAGCTGTTCTCCCAGTCGGCGAGGGTGACCCGGGCCGCCGGGTGGAGCAGCATCCACCGCATCACGTTGCCCGGCACGTCGTCCGGCGTGAACAGCCGGGTGAACGCCGAGTTGTACGCGACCAGGTCCCATGCCGCGTCGCTGACGTACGCCATCTCCCGGCTGCCGGCCAGCACCCGCCGCCACGGCCGGGGGACGGACCGGCCGACCCGCGGGTCGAGCGGGAAGGCGGGCGGCGCGCCGGTCGCGTAGAACACCAGCGCCTCCCACTCCTGTTCGGTCAGGCGCAGTATCCGGGCGATCGGTTCGAGGAGTTCGGTGTCGATGATGGCGAGCCTGCCGCGCTCCACGTACCCGTACTTGTGCTCGGGCCAGCCGAGCAGCCGCGTCATGTGCTCGTGGGTCAGGCCGTTGACCTTGCGGCCGCGCGGCTCGGCGCGCGGCGCCAGCCCGAGCGCGGCCGGGTTCTGCCGGGAGCGGGCCCGGGCGAGCAGCGTCCGCATGGCTTGACGATCACTCAATGGCGTTTCCCTCTCGATGAGTTCACCGACTCGACACCCCGCTCGACGCCCCGCGACGCCCGGCACGGTGACGTCGGCGGCCCGCTGCACCGGCGCCCGGCCGCCCCGGCCGCCCACGACCCGCGGAAGGCCGTGACAACGCCCCCGCCGGTGCGGCGACTTGCGACGCCCGGCCGCTCGTGAAGCCGGGCCGCTCGCGCCCCGTCATTCGTGCCCGGGCGACAGCTCCGACGGATCGAGTGCGCGGGCGAGTTTGTACCCGACCTCGAAACGGCTCCCGGCGCCCAGGCGTTCCATCAGGGCAGCCATCACATCCTCCACCGCCCGCCGCTCGATGCGGAGTTTGCGGGCGATCCGGTCGTCCCCGTAGCCGTTGGTCATCAGCCGGATCACCGCCCGCTCCAACTCGCCGAGCGCCGTGTGCCGCAACCGGGCCCCGGCGAGCGGCAACGGAGTGGCGCGCTGCCAGTACGACTCGTGGATCGCGGTGAAGGAGCCGACCAGGGCGGAGCCGCGCACACGCAGCAGTGAAGGGCCACTCGGATCAGGAGAGTTGGGCTCACAAAATGCGTCATGCGCGGCATATGCGTTATACGCGTCGGGGGAGCGGAGCGGGTCGAGTACGTCGTCGGCCCGGCCGGCCTGATGTGCCGGGCCGTACGAAGCGCGCGGCGCGGGCCGCTCGCCCGACGGCAGGCAGACGGTGCGCCGGTCGAAGATCAGCATGTCGTGCGCGACATGGTCCATCACCCGGACGATGACGCCCGCGTCGGACAACTCCTGCAAGAAGCGTGCGCGGACGGGTTCGCCGAGCGCCGCGCGCGGGTATACCGCCCGGACCCGGACGCCGCGCCGGGCCAGCGCCGCGTCGGCCTCCAACCGCCACTCCAACTCGGCCCGGTCCAGCGGCGGCGGGTCCTGGTGGAGGGTGTCCGCGGACTCGCGCACCGCGGCCGCCATTTCCCGCAGCACCAACTCCCTGGCGTGCGGCCCGGTGAACTGGTCCACCGTGACCTGCCGTCCATCGGGCCGCCCGCCGGACCCCCGGCCCGCACCCGTGCCCGTGCTCGCTCCGGTTCCCGTTCCCGTGCTCATCCCTGCGCCCCCCGCCTGTAGCCGAGATTCGGGGCAGCGTGCGGTACTTCCTTCGGCACGCTCACCGGTTGCTCGGACTTCATCGCCGGACCGACCTCCCGGCTCGCCGCGCGTGCCGCGATCGGCGTCCCCCGACGCGTACGAGCCCCCTGGGCCGATAACGACCCGCCCGGCACAGAGTGTTACAGCAGCATCACTGGATTTCCAGGCCGAATCCGTCCAGGAAATCAATCCCCCGAAAGGGCGTTTCGGGGGTGAAATGGTATGTATGGCGCGCGAAGTCGTGCGCCTCGTGCGTCAAGTGGCGCCCCCTGCGCCCAAAGTGTCCCCTACGTCCCAACTCCGCGCGTGGCCAAGTGAGTTGGCGTCAAGCGACCGGGGTCGTACGGCCGTACCCGCCCCGCATGTAGGGCCGGACCGACTAGAGGTGCTTCGGCATGTGACGCGTCGGCTGCGGAGGGCCGTACGGCTGCGGAGGGACGTGCGACTGCGGCGGACCGTACGGCTGCGGAGGGTACGTTCCCGCCGGGGTCTGCGGCTGCTGCGGCGGACCGTACGGCTGTTGCGGGGTCCGCGGCCACGTGGGGAACTGCGCGGGCGGCCCCCACTGCTGGACGCGCGGCGGCGGAATCCGCGGCGGCCACGGCCGGACCGTCGGCCGGTCCAGCGCCACCGCGTGGGCCAACGCCGGCTGCGCCAGCGCCCTGCGGTGCCACAGGTGGGAGAGGAGTTCGGCCTCGCGCGCCGCGAAGTCGGCCTCGGGGGCGCCGCGTTCGGCGGCCGCGCGCAGGAACGCGAGGTGGGTGGCGAACGCGATGTAATCGCGCACCGCCCGAGCGGCCTGCTCACCCACCAGCCGCTTCGCCTCGTGCTTGGCCTCCGCGCGTATCCGCATGGTGCCCAGCGCGTTCGGCTCGCCCACCGCCAGCCAGCCCGCGGCGGCGTACGGCGGCAGGTGGCGGCGGATCGTGCGCAACTCGTGGGAACGGGCCCAGAACGCCAGCCACACCACCAGCCCGAACACCGGCACCATCACCGACACGTACGTCGTCAGGAAGCCGATCGGGGACAGCTCGGAACTGCCGTTCCACGAGCCGTGCAGCACCATCGCCATCAGCCAGCCGCAGACCGGCGGCACCCACCGCCAGCGCCAGCGCACCCCCGGCCGTATCGTGGCCGCCAGCGCGAAGCCGATCCCGGTCATCGACGTGAACAGCGGGTGCGCGAACGGCGTCATCAGCACCCGGACGATGAACGTCGCCACGGTGGTGCCGATCCCGTCGCCGCCCAGCGCCTTGTCCTGGTCGAAGGCGGTGCCGAGGTAGAGGATGTTCTCGGTGAAGGCGAAGCCGGTCGCGGTCAGCCCGGCGAGCACGATCCCGTCGAGCAGCGACTCGATGTGGCGGCGCCGGAAGAGGAACAGCAGCAGCAGCGCGCTGCCCTTGGCGGTCTCCTCGACCAGCGGTGCGACGAACGTCGCACCCCACTGGTCGGACTGCGTCTGCGTCGCGGAGAACGCCGAGGCGAGCAGCTTCGCGCCGTACTCGTTGGCGAAGATCGCCACCAGCGTGGCGGCACACGCGCCCCAGGAGAAGGCGAAGACGATGTTCTGCCAGGGGCTGGGCGCCACGTGGTCGAACCACAGGTACGCCCAGACGATCAGCGGCACCGGCAGCAGCGCCAGCGCCATGCCCACCAGGAACGGCTCGGTGCCGATGTGGTGCCGCAGCACCGCCAGGATCACCACTCCGCACACCGCGAGCGCGGTGAACAGCGCACCCGTCCGCACCGCCCGGCTCTCCCAGAAGGCGCGCCGCGGCCCGTAGTGCACCGTGGTGGGCTCCCGTGTCGCGTCGTCCCCGGCAGGGGAGTCAGGCGCGGAAGGGTACGAAAACGTCGTCACCATGACGACAGTACGGGGGCGGGACGGCGCCGCGCGAGAGTACGGGACAACCCGGCTCCGGCACGGGCTCAGGTACGTACGAACAGCAGGTCGCGCACCACGTGGCCCTTCGCCAGCCCGGCCCGTTCGAACTTCGTCATCGGGCGGGAGTCCGGGCGTGGCGCGAACCCGTCGCCGTGCCGGTTCGCCAGGCCCGGCGCGGCGGCCAGCACCTCCAGCATCTGCTCCGCGTACGGCTCCCAGTCGGTGGCGCAGTGCACCACGGCGCCGGGCCGCAGCAGCGGGGTGACCAGGGCCAGGAACTCCGGCTGGATCAGCCGCCGTTTGTGATGTTTGGCCTTCGGCCACGGGTCGGGGAAGTACACCCGCAACCCGTCCAGCGAGGTGGGCGCCAGCATGTCGCGCAGCAGCACGATCGCGTCGCCGTTGGCCACCCGTATGTTCGCCAGCCCGGCGCGGTCGGCCAGCGCCAGCAGATTGCCCTGGCCGGGGGTGTGCACGTCCACCGCGAGGATGCCGGTCGCGGGGTCGGCGGCGGCCATCGCGGCGGTGGCGTCGCCCATGCCGAAGCCGATCTCGACGACGACCGGGCGGCGGCCGCCGTCCGCGGCGGCGGGGAACAGCCCGGCCGGGTCCAGCGGGGAGCCGTCCAGCTCCACTCCCCAGCGCGCCCAGTGCCGGTCGATCGCCGCCGCCTGCGCCCGGGTGAGCCGGCCACGCCGCGCGTGGAAGCTGCGGATGCGGTGCTCGCCGCGCGAACCGGCCGGATCGGGAGCGGGCCCGGACGGGAACTTCACGGCGGAAGCGGGGGCGGGGGTGGAGGACGGCGTCGACACAATGCCGTCGATTCTACGGGGGCGACGCGGGGCGGTGGCGCGACGAGGGACGGGCGGGACGCGGGAGTAACGCAGGTCACGCCCGTGACGCGGGCCACCGGCCGTGACGCGGGTCACCGGTCGGCCCGGGCGGATGCCGCTGCCGTTGCCGCGTCTACGCCGGGCCGCTGTGTCGCCAGCGCGCCGTTGTCCGTCCATGTCGGACCGCTGTGCCGCCGGGCCGCTGTGTCGCTACTGTGCCGCCGCCGCGTCTACGCCGGGGCCGCCAGGAGGGGACGGGCGCGCTCGCGCAGATCGAGCACCTGGGGGTCGTCGTTGTAGGGCTCCAGGCGGTGCAGCAGGTCGCGGACGTACTCCGTGGTGCGGGCGGAGGAGATCCGGCCCGCCACCTCGACCGCCTTGACGCCGGCGGCGCAGCACGCGTCGAGGTTGCCGGACTCCAGTTCGGCGACCGCGGAGACCACCAGGCGCAGGCCGTGCGAGCGGACGAACTCCTCGGTGGGCTGGGCCAGGGCCTGCTCGGTGAAGCGCTGGACCTGGCGCGGGATGCGCAGGTCGCGGTAGCACTCGGCGGCGTCGGCGGCGAGCCGGTCGTAGGAGTAGAAGCCGAGCCAGCTCGGGTCGGCGTCGCCGGCGCGGGCGCGTTCCAGCAGCGCCTCGGCGGCGGACAGTGCGGCGCCGCACGCGGCGGCCTCGCCGGCCTTGGCGTGCGCGCGGGCCTCGACCAGGTGGAAGAAGCTCATGGTGCGGGCGGTGGCCAGGCCGCGGTTGCGCTCCAGGGCGGCCTGGGCGAGGTCGACGCCCTCGTCGGAGAAGTTGCGGTAGGTGGCCTGGAGGGACATCGACGCCAGGACGTAGCCGCCCAGCGGGACATCGGCGGCGGCGCGGGCCAGCCGCAGTGCCTGGATGTAGTACCGCTGTGCGGCCTCCTGTTGACCGGTGTCGAAGGCCATCCAGCCGGCCAGCCGGGTGAGTTCGGCGGTGGCGCCGAACAGTGCGCGGCCGACGTCGTCGCTGTAGGAGCCGAGCAGCAGCGGCGCGGCCTCGACCCGCAGGCACTCCGGCACCATGCCCGAACGCCAGTCGCCACCCCCGTACTTGGAGTCCCAGCGGCGCGCGTCGTCGGCGGCCTCACGGAGTTTGGTGACGTCGGTGTGGCCGACGTGCGCCATGCCGGGGGCGGGAGCGTCACGGGCCACGGTGGCGTCGGCCGGGGTGATCAGCCAGCGGGAGGCGGGGGTGACGTAAGCGCTCACTGCGAAGGATCCGGCCAGGCTCTGCCAGATGCCACTGCCGCCCGGGCCGCGCCGCCCGGCGAGATCGAGTCGCCATAGATCGGTGGCCGATTTCACCGCCTCCCCGACGTCCCGCGGGAAGGCGAGGCCGACCTCGGGCGCGGGGTCGGCGTCGGCCAGACCTATCTCGTGCAACGGCACGGGCCGGCCGAGCTTGCTGCCGATGGCGGCGGCTATCAGATGGGGCGCCGCGCCCTGCGGCACCATGCCCTTGGTGACCCAGCGGGCCACCGACGTCTTGTCATAGCGCAGCGTCAGACCCCGTTGCGCACCGAGGTCGTTGACCCGGCGGGCAAGTCCGGCGTTGCTGATGCCCGCCATGGCGAGAAGGGTGCCGAGCTTCTCGTTCGGCCCGCGGTGTTCTCTGTTCACTGCGGTTCACCTCGTGATGCCGCTGGGGGGCAGGCCGAGTCGGCCTGGTGATGTCATGGGGTACGGGGGTGACCCTCCCCTGGAGCCCGATTCAGCCACCGCGAAAGCCGCGCTGCGGCCGGTGCGGTGCATGTGCCGGACACCCGAGCCGCGCTTAGGTGTGCGAACCGGATGCACCCAGCGTAGTTCGCCGCATCCCGACCGTTAAGAGGCTCGTGCCGGATGGCCGGAAACGGATGGGTGCCGTCGGGCGCCCCGCGTGCGATGCGCGCACGATCCGGCGTGTGCTCCCGGTATATGTGGCCGTGCGCCCGGCCGTGCGCTCTGTGCCGCGCTGCGCCGTTGGGCTTGCATGGTGCCATGGGTCGGCCCGTGGACCCCGGCAGGCGGCTATGCCGGGGTGGAGCGGGCCAGGGGGTTCCGCTGCCACAATCCCCGCGGGTGGCGGACCGGCCCGGGCGGCGTCCGAACGCCTCCCGGGCCGTTGACCCCGTGGCCGATTCTGTAAAGGTGATTCCCGGGCGAGTGGCGGGTCCGGGATACGTTCCGTGACCGTCGCCGATCACCGCGGGCGACTTGCCCGGCACTGTCGAGGCATATCAACTGCGGCATGTGCCACGGACTTTGGCGCGAACCAGACGTTTCGCGGCCGGCCCGCCGCCGGTTGACGCGCACGCCGGTTCGGGTGGGTTTCGTCCCCGGGCCGGGTGTGCGACCCGGCCTGCGTTGGTACACCCATGCGCCTCCTTGCGCGCTTCCACGTGGCAGCATGGTCTTTCGGACGTCAGACGTGGCGGCCCGGCGGGGCGAGCGGCAATAGCAGCGGAGCCGAGCCGTGCCGGCTGTCCACAGCCTGTGGAGGCGGCGATGCGGTGGTTGGTGGGGTGGAGCAGTGCCACTGCGGGTCCGTTGCCAGGCGCACGGTCCCGCGCACTCCAGCCCGTCGGCGCTCAGCTCCTGTGGGGAGACCCCGATCCGCTGTGGGCGGTGGGGGATTGGCGCCCTGACGAGGTACGGGTCGTGCACGCGGACGCCGGCGCCAACGTCAACGGGCGTGCCAGGGCGAACGGTTCGGCGGGATACGGCTCCGGGTCCGGCTTCGGGGCCGGTGCGTACGGCGGCGGTGCGTACGGTGCCGCGAACGGCTACGGCGGCGCGGGCGCGTACGGCGCTGCCTCGTACGGGAGTTCGCAGGGCGTGGCCCGGCTGGCCGTACTCGGGCGGTGCGGGGCCACCGACGCGGAGCTGCGGCTCGGCCTGGTCGCGGCCCGCGGCGGCGCGCTGCGGCACGTCACCGCGTGGCCGGGCAGCTACACCGCGGTGCTCCAACTCGGCCGCCGGATCACGGTGCTGGGCGACCTCGCCGGTGCGCTGCCGGTCTTCCACACCCGCTGGCGGCACGGCACCGCGTACGCTACGGCCGCACTCCCGCTGGCCGACCTGATCGAGGCCGGGCTCGACGTCACCCACCTCGCGGCCACCCTCGCCTGCCCGGACGCGCCCGAGGCCCTGCTCGACGGGACGCCGTACCTGGGTGTGCGCCGGGTGCCGCCCGGCCATGCGCTGATCCTTCGCGACGGCGCACCCGAGATCACCGGCTACGAGCCCACCGCGTCGCTGGCCGTCGGCCACCAACCGGCCAGCGCAGCAGACGGGTTGGCCGCCGTGGAAGGCGTACGCGACGCGCTGCTCGACGCGGTACGGGCCCGGCTGGCGCAGCCGCGCTTCGTGCCCGACGGCGCCCTGGACGGGGTCGGCCCCGCACCCGGCATCGGCGCGGACCTGTCCGGCGGCATCGCGTCCTCCACGCTGGCGCTGCTCGCGGCCGGGCTGCCCGGCATGCCCGGCACCCTGCCCGGCGCGCCCGGGTCGCTCGCCGGCGAGCGGCTGCTCGCGGTCACCTTCAACGACCTCGTCGGCGGGTCCGGCGGCGCGGACGGCCCGCACGGCTCGGCGGCCGAACTCGAACGGGCCCGGGAGATGGCCGCCGACCCCCGGCTGCGGCACATCGTGGTCCCCGGCGGCACCGAGGCGCTGCCCTACGCCGACCTCGTCACCGGGTGGTCCGACGGCTCCGGCGGGATCGGCGCGCTCACCGACGAGCCCGGCCCCGCGCTGGTCAGCGCCGAACGCCACCGCCGCCGGCTGGCCGCGGGCGGCGCCGACCACCTGATCGGCTACGGCGCCCGGCAGGTACTCGACGCTCATCCGGCGCGGCTGGCCGACCTGTTGATGGACCGGCGCCGCCGCCACCTGCTGCGTCCGGTGGCCGCGCTCACCCGGGCGGACGGCGGCGGCACCCTCACCGGGTCGCTCACCTCCGTGACCGTCCCGCTCACCGTCTACCGCGCCGCGCGCCGGCTGGCCCGCACGCCGTACCGGCAGGGCGTCGAGGACGTCGCGTCGGCGCTGCTGCGGCGGGACTTCGGGCTCGGCGGTCCGGACGGGCCCGGCGGCGGCGCGCTCACCGCGTCGCTGGCGGCGATGGTCTGGGTGCGCTCCGGGCCGGCGGCGCGCTGGCTGACCGGGGAAGCACTGGCCGAAGTATCGGTTCGGCTCCAGGACGCGGCGCACCGGCCCTGGCCGCTGGAACGGCCCGGCGAACGGCGCGCCCGCGCCGCGCTGGCCCGGCACGCCGCGGACTACCGGGTGCTGGAGCAGGCCGCGACCGTACCGAGCCAGCGGCTGCACGCGCCGTTCCTCGACAACCAGGTGGTGCGCGCGTGCCAGGCGCTGCCGAACGCGTTGCGGGTCCGGCCGGGGGCGCGCGCGGAGGTGCTGCGGGTGGCGCTGTCCGGTGCGGGCGTGCACGGGTTGCCGCCGGGCTGGGGCAGCGGGTCGCCCGGGGCGGCGGGGTCTTCGGCGGCCCGGATCGGGCTGCGCGCCGCGCTCGACCCGCTGATGGACCTCTTCGAGGCGCCGCTGCTCGCGGACGCGGGGCTGGTCGACGCGAGGGTGCTGCGCGGGGCGTTCCGGGCGGCGGCCTCGGCTTCGAGTTCCGGCGCGGGATCTTCTTCCGCCGCGGGCAGCGGTGAGGTGCTCGCGTTGGAACGGCTCGGCGAGCTCGTGGCCACGGAACTGTGGGTGCGCCGGCTGCTCGGGCGCCGCGGCTCGTGCTGGACGGGGACGGACGCGCCCGAGCAGCGCGCGCTGGCCGGGGGAGTCCAGCGGCTCACCTTGTGAGCGCGGGTCCGGCCGGGGGCGCGCGAGGTGGGGCGTGGGCGGTGTCGGCC
>NZ_JACEGK010000197.1:0-13104 GCF_056859195.1 Streptomyces sp. NH27 | reverse complement strand
CCCCGGCACAGCACCACCGCGGCCCCTCTGCGAGCGACACCACAGCACGGCTACACCACAGCAGCCGACCGTATCCCTTACGACACCGAGCACCCCAGGAGGTGACCCACCATGGCCGACACCCTCACCGGCCCCGCGGTACCGTCGGCGGGACCCGTCGGGTACGCCGCGCGCATCGACCATGTTTCGAAGGCGTTCGGCAGGCCCGGCGCCCGGCAACTCGTGCTGGACGACATCACGCTCGACGTGGCGCCAGGCCAGTTCGTCTGCCTCCTGGGTGCCTCGGGGTGCGGCAAGTCCACCCTGCTGAACCTGGTGGCCGGGTTGGACAAGCCCTCGGCCGGCACGATCGACGCGCCGGGCGGGCGGCCCGCGCTGATGTTCCAGGAGCACGCGCTGTTCCCGTGGCTGACCGCGGGCAAGAACGTCGAACTGGCCCTGCGGCTGCGCGGGGTGCCGCGCGAGGACCGCAGGACCGAGGCCGAGCGGCTGCTGTCGCTGGTCCGGCTCGGCGGCGCGTACGGCAAGCGGGTGCACGAGCTGTCCGGCGGCATGCGGCAGCGGGTGGCGCTGGCCCGCGCGCTCGCCCAGGACAGCCAACTGCTGCTGATGGACGAGCCGTTCGCGGCGCTCGACGCGATCACCCGGGACGTGCTGCACGACGAACTGACCCGGATCTGGTCCGAGACCGACCTGTCGGTGCTGTTCGTGACGCACAACGTGCGCGAGGCGGTCCGGCTCGCCCAGCGGGTCGTGCTGCTGTCCTCCCGGCCCGGCCGGATCAACCGGGAGTGGGCCATCGACATCCCGCAGCCTCGCCGTATCGAGGACGCCGCCGTGGCCGACCTGTCCATCGAGATCACCGAAGAACTCCGGGGGGAGATCCGCCGCCATGGCCAGCACTGACACCGGAGCGAAGGACACCGAGCCGCTCGACGGGAGCAAGAAGGCCAACGGGGCCCACAGGAACGACCGGCACGACCGGTACGAGCGGGCGGACGACGAGGCGCGCGCCGAGCGGTCGGCCCGGGACCTGTCCGGCCTGGAAGCGGGCCTGGACGCGCTGGAGACCGTCACCATCGGCCGTACCCCGGTCGGGCAGGTGCTGCTGAAGAAGGTGCTGCCGCCGCTCAGCGCGGTCGTACTGGTGCTGGTGGTGTGGCAGCTGTGCGTGTGGGGCAAGGTCGCCGACCCGACGAAGCTGCCCGGCCCGCACGCGGTGTGGCAGGAACTGGCGGACCGGTGGAACGCCGGCGACCTGTTCTCGATCATCTGGACCAGCGTGGAGCGCGGCCTGCTCGGCTTCCTCGCCGCGCTGGTGATCGGCACCCCGCTGGGCCTGCTGGTCGCCCGGGTGCCCTTCGTACGGGCCGCGATCGGGCCGATCCTGTCCGGGCTCCAGTCGCTGCCGTCGGTGGCGTGGGTGCCGGCCGCGGTGATCTGGCTGGGCCTGAGCGACTCGGCGATGTACGCGGTGATCCTGCTCGGCGCGGTCCCGTCGATCGCCAACGGCCTGGTGGCCGGCATCGACCAGGTCCCGCCGCTGTACCTGCGGGCGGGCCGCACCATCGGCGCGACCGGGCTGCGCGGCGCCTGGTTCATCCTGCTGCCCGCGTCCTTGCCGGGCTACGTGTCCGGGCTGAAGCAGGGCTGGGCGTTCTCCTGGCGCTCCCTGATGGCCGCCGAGCTGATCGCCTCCTCGCCGGACCTGGGCGTGGGCCTGGGCCGCTACCTGGAGAACATGCGCGAGGCGTCCGACATGGCCGGCGTGTTCCTCGGCATCCTGCTGATCCTCGTGGTGGGCATAGCGATCGACCTGATCGTCTTCAGCCCGCTGGAGCGCTGGGTCCTGCGCAGCCGCGGCCTGACCGCGAGGACCCAGTAGCCGTGCGCCCGACCGCTACAAACGCGCCCGCACTGCTGGTGATCGCGCACGGCTCGCGCGACCCGCGGCACTCCGCGACCGTACGGGCGCTGACCGCGCGGGTGGCGGCGGCCCGGCCGTGGCTGCGGGTGGACACCGCGTTCCTCGACTTCGAGGCGCCGTCGGTGCCGGACGCCGTACGGCGGCTGGCGGCCGACGGCGTCCGCGACGCGGTGGCGCTGCCGCTGCTGCTGACCCGGGCGTTCCACGCCAAGACCGACATCCCGGCGGTGCTGGCCGAGTCGGCGGCGGCGCTGCCCGGCCTGCGGCTGCGCACGGCGGCCGTACTCGGCCCCTCGCCGCTGCTGACCGCCGCCCTGGAGCGGCGGCTGCGGGCGGCCGGGGTGCGGCGTCGCGACCGGGCCGGGACCGGCGTCGTCCTGGCGTCGGCCGGCTCCACCGACCCGGAGGCGAGCGCGGTGATCGCAGCAATCGCGCGGGAGTGGCGGCGTACCGGTTGGTGCGCCGTGCGGCCCGCGTTCGCCTCCGCTTCCCTGCCCCGCACCCAGGACGCGGTGCGCGCGCTGCGCGCGGAGGGCGTGCGCAGGATCGCGGTGGCACCGTATGTGCTCGCGCCCGGGTTCCTGCCGGACCGGATCGCCCAGGGCGCGCGGGAGGCGGGCGCGGACGTGCTCGCCGACGTCCTCGGCGCGGCGCCCGAGGTGGCCGAGTTGCTGCTGCGCCGGTACGACGAGGTGCGTCCGGGGGGCGCGACCCCGCTCCCCTTCGGCCGGCTCGCCCTCACCTGATCCCTCACCTGATCCCTCACCAGGCCGCGCCGACCTGCGCGGGCCTGCCCGGCGGCCCTTGTGTGTAAGGGGCAGCCACCAGGATGGTCAGGGCTTACCCCTCCGGTCCGGGTGGGGCTTTCCCCACCCTTGAGAGGGAGAACGCCTCACCTCAAGTCACCTGTTGGCCGGATGGGTCGGCGCCCTTTGAGCTCATAGCGTCATGGGTGGAAAGAGCGGCAGGTCAAAGGCCGCCACCCACGACGATCCTTCAAGGGGGACTCCGTGAGTCGCGCTCGCGCACACGGCAGCAGAATGGGCATCGCGGCGGCCATGGGCAGCTGGAGCGCCCGGCACCGCTGGGCGGCAGTCGGCGGCTGGCTGCTCTTCGTCATCGCGGTCATGGTGATCGGCCAGTCCGTCGGCCGCTCCGACGTAGACGAGAACCGGTCGATGCCCGGCGAGGTCAACCAGGCGGCGACCATCACCGACGACGCCGGGTTGAAGGACAAGGCGTCCGAGATGGTGCTCGTGCAGACCACGCACGGCACCGTCACCGACCCCGCGGTCCGCGGCGCGGTCGACGACGTGATGAGCGCAGTGCGCTCCACCGGCCTCGCGACGGCGATCACCTCGCCGTACGACACCCAGGCCATCTCCAAGGACCACCGCTCGGCACTGGTGCGGTTCGACATGCGCGGGTCCGCCGACGACGCCCCCGACCATGTGCAGCCGGTGCTCGACGCGGTCGCCAAGACGCAGAGCGCCCACCAGGACCTGCGGATCGAGGAGTTCGGCGACGCCAGCGGCAACCACGCGGTCAGCAACGCCTTCGGCAGCGACTTCAAGACCGCGGAGTACTCGGCGGTGCCGGTCGCGCTGGCCATCCTGCTGATCGCGTTCGGCGCGCTGGTCGCCGCACTGCTGCCGGTCGCGCTGGCGATGACCGCGTTCCTCGCCGCGGGCGGGGTGGTCGCGCTGGTCAGCCACGCCATCCCGATGAGCGACACCGCGAACTCGGTGATGCTGCTGGTGGGCCTGGCGGTCGGCGTCGACTACTGCCTGTTCTACCTGCGCCGGGAGCGCGAGGAGCGGGCCGCGGGCCACGACGGCGAGACCGCGCTGCGGATCGCCGCGGCCACCTCGGGCCGGGCCATCCTGATCTCCGGGTTCACCGTGATCGTGGCGATGGCCGGGATGCTGTTCACCGGCATCGGCGACTTCAAGGCGATGGGCATGGCCACGATGATCGTGGTGGCGATCGCGATGTTCGGCTCGGTGACGGTGCTGCCCGCGCTGCTGTCGCTGCTGGGCGGGAAGGTCGAGAAGGGCCGGATCCCGTTCGTCGGGCGCAAGTCCCGTGGCCGCGGCCAGGGTCACACCCCGGCGGCGAACAACGGCAGCCGGTTCTGGCGGACCGTGCTGCGGCCGGTGCTGCGCAACCCGAAGACCTCGACCCTGATCGCCGGCGGCGCCCTGGTGGCCCTCGCGATCCCGGCGTTCTCGATGCACACCGCGAACCTGTCCACGTCACAGGAGTTGGGCGACAGCCTGCCGATCATCAAGACCTACGAGCACATCAACACCGCCTTCCCCGGCGGCCCCGACCCGGCGCACGTGGTGGTCAAGGCCGGCGCGATCAACTCGCCGCAGGTCAAGAAGGCGATCGCCGACTTCCGCGCCGAGGCGGTCAGTTCGGGCGCCAGCACCGGCCCGGTCACCGTCACCGTGCACGGCCCGCAGAACATCGCGGAGATCGACGTGCCGCTCGCCGGCGGCAGCGACCGGTCCAAGGCCGAAGCCGACGTACGGCTGCTGCGCGACCACGTCCGGCCCGACACGCTCGGAAAGCTCGACGGAGTGCAGGCCCCGATCACCGGCGACACCGCCTCGTCGATGGACTTCACCCACAAGATCACCAGCAGCGTGCCGCCGGTGTTCGCGTTCGTGATCGTCTTCGCCTTCCTGCTGATGCTGCTGTCCTTCCGGTCGCTGACCATCGCGCTGACCTCGATCGTGCTGAACCTGCTGTCGGTGGGCGCGGCCTACGGGGTGCTGAGCCTGGTCTTCCAGCACGGCGTGGGCGCCTCGCTGGTCGGCGCGCACAGCACCGGCGCCGTGGTGGCCTGGCTGCCGCTGTTCCTCTTCGTGATCCTCTTCGGGCTGAGCATGGACTACCACGTGTTCGTGGTGTCCCGGATCCGCGAGGCACGGATGCGCGGCCTGACCACCAAGGGCGCGATCGAGCACGGCATCACCACCACCGCGGGTGTGGTCACCAGCGCCGCCGTCATCATGGTCGCGGTCTTCGCGATCTTCGGGACGCTGTCGATGCAGAGCATGAAGCAGATGGGTGTCGGCCTGGCCTGCGCGGTGCTGATCGACGCCACCGTGATCCGCGGGGTGCTGCTGCCGGCGGTGATGACGCTGCTCGGCGAGCGGAACTGGTACCTGCCGCGGTGGATGCGGCGGATGCCCGACCTGACCCACGACGAGTCGGTGCTGCCGCTGCCGCCGGTCACCGGGAGCCAACCGCCCCAGCCGGTCCTGGACCGCGTCTGACCGGTACCGATCGACCGCAGTGCCCCCGCGCCGTGCCGGCTCGGGGGCACTGTCGGTGCCCGCGGGTACGGTGGGCCCATGAGCGTACGGCAGAGCGGGAGCAGGACCGCGGCGGCCGGGCCGACCCGGTCCGGCGGTGGGATCGAGGAGCGCCTCGAGGCGCACCGGGCCGAGCTGACCGGGTACTGCTATCGCATGCTCGGCTCCGCCTTCGAGGCCGAGGACGCGGTGCAGGAGACCATGGTGCGGGCCTGGCGGGGCGCCGGCGGCTTCGAGGGCCGCGCGAGCCTGCGCTCGTGGCTGTACCGCATCGCGACGAACGTCTGCCTGGACAGCCTGAAGGCGGGCAACCGCCGGGCCCGGCCGATGGACCTGTCCCCGGCCTCGCGGGCCGACGCGGCGCTGCCCGACCGCACCCCGGAGTCGGACTGGGTGGAGCCGGTGCCGGACGTGCGGGCGCTTCCGTCGTCGGGCGACCCGGCCGACGTGGTGGTCTCCCGCGAGAGCATCCGGCTGGCCTTCGTGGCCGCCCTCCAGCACCTGCCGCCCCGACAGCGGGCCGTGCTGATCCTGCGGGAAGTGCTGGCCTGGAAGGCGAGCGAGACCGCCGAACTCCTCGGCACCACCGTCGCGTCGGTGAACAGCGCCCTGCAGCGCGCCCGTGCCACCCTGGCGGACGCCGGGGTCTCCGATGCCCACCGGGCAGGGCAGGACCCGTCCGGCGGCGCCCAGGGCGGCGTGAGCGTCACGACGACCGCCGCCATGGACAAGGAGCGGCAGGCCCTGCTGGACCGCTATGTCGACGCCTTCGAGCGGTATGACCTCGACGCCCTCACCAGCCTGCTGCACGAGGACGCCACCATGACCATGCCGCCGTTCCCGATGTGGCTGCGCGGCGCCAAGGAGATACGCGCATGGCTCGCGGGCGCCGGCCGCGCATGCGAGGGCTCCCGGCTGCTGCCGATCGCTGCGAACGGCTCGCCCGGTTTCGGCCAGTACCGCCGCGACCCGTCCGGGCGCGGCCACCGCGCGTGGGCGCTCCAGGTGCTCGACGTCTCAGACGGGCACGTCACCGGGCTCAACTCGTTCCTCGACACCGAGCGGCTCTTCCCGCTCTTCGGGCTCCCACTCGAACTGCCCGGCGAGCCCGGCGAGTTCGAGCAGGGCACGTAGCGGGACCGAGGCGCCGCACAGCCGCACCCGGTGACCGGCCCGGTGCGCGGCCAGCGCGACATGGGCCAGCGCGGCCAGCGTGCCCCGGTCGGCGGCGAGGCCACCCACGTCCACCGGCACCGCCGCCATCGCTTCCTCCTCCAACTCACGTCCCGTATCCCGGCTTCCTGTCCCGTTTCGGCCACCCGAACAGGTCTTCACGTGATACGACCAGTGCCGGGGTCGTAACTCATCGGCACGACGGGTACGTATTCGCGACAGGTTTCGACGGACTTCCCGGAAATCCGAAGCGAATTCAGCAGGTTCGAGTGCGAGACTTGCCGTTGCCCCACGGCATTGCCGATACCTCCGGCATATGCGGTCGGGCGGTGCGGGTGGGCCGCAGAGCAGAGAAGCGAAAGGCTGGGCATGGCGGACGCGGTGTTCACGCAGGACCGGGCGCGGGCGGTGCTGGATGCCGCCGGGCACTGGGAGGCCGATCTGCTCTCCTTCGGGGAGAACGCGGTCTTCGCCGCCGGGCGGCTGGTGATCAAGGTGGGGCGTGGCGCCGATCTGCTGGACCGGGCCAAGCGCGAGGTGCGTACCGCGGATTGGCTCGCCAAGCACGACGTGCCCGCGGTGCGCTCCGCCGAGTCCGAGGTGCGGCTGGTGGAGGGGCACCCGATCACGTACTGGCAGCGGCTGCCGGACTCCCTGCGGCCCGCCGCGACCGCCGACGTGGCGCCGCTGCTGCGGCTCGTACACGCCCTGCCGGAACCGGACTTCGGGCTGCCGCCGCGCGATCTGCTGGCCGGGGTGGAGCGGTGGCTGCGGGCGGCCGGCGACGCGGTCGACCCGGCCGACGCGGCCTATCTGCGCCGCCGCAGGAACGGTTTCGCGCTGGCCGCGGCCGACCTCGTGCCGCGCCTGCCGCGCGGCCCGATCCACGGCGACGCCCTCCCCCGCAATGTCCATATCGGGCCGGACGGTCCGGTCCTGGTCGACCTGGAGACCTTCTCCTCCGACCTGCGCGAGCACGACCTGGTGGTCCAGGCGCTCAGCCGCGACCGCTACGGGGTGCCCGCCGCGGACTACGACGCCTTCACCGCGGCCTACGGCTGGGACGTCACCACGTGGGACGGCTACGAGGCGCTGCGCGGCGCCCGGGAGACGGCAGGGTGCGCCTGGGTCGCCCAGCACGCCCCGGCGAACCCCGCGGCCCGCACCGAGTTCCGCCGCAGGGTCGCTTCGCTCCGAGCCGAGGACCCGTCCGTACGGTGGTATTCGTTCTGACGGTCCCGGGTCCGGGCAGCCCCTTCCGGTCCATCGCGGACTGACGGTGCGTTGTGGCTGGTCGCGCAGTTCCCCGCGCCCCTGGTGTGCTTACTCGCCATCGTCGGATGACGGTTCCCACGCCACAGGCGTGACTGAGCTGCGCGGAAGAGGGCAACAAACAGGGGCGCTGGGGGCACCTCCCAAGCGAAGCTCTGGGCGCGGAACTGCGCGACAAGCCATCCACGGGGCGGCACCCGGCACCCGAACCGCAAGGGGCACCCCGAACCCCGAACGCCTGCGGCGGAGCCGTCAGCCGTGGACGGCGTGCGCCTGACGCAGCGGCCAGGTCGGGTCCACCACAGCGGCAGCGTCCCCCTTGCGCCGTAGCCACCCTTGGAAGTCCTCGGCCCAGGCGGCGTACCAGACCCGCTGACTCTCCTGGAGGTCCCACAGATCGGCCTCGCCCGCCTCGGGGAACCGCAGGGCCAGCGCGCGGGCCACGCGGACGGCGGCGAGGGCGTCGGCGCCCGCCTCGTGGGCGCTGTCGAGCACGACGCCGTACACCGCGCAGGCGGCCTCAAGGGTGCGCTTGCCCCGCCGGTAGCGGTCGAGCGCGCGGTCGATGACGAGCGGGTCGATCACCGGCCCCGCCGTCCCACCGCCGGAGGCGATCCCCGGCAGTGCGTACCGCGCCAACTCCTCGTCCAGAAGGGTGAGATCGAAGGGCGCGTTGTAGACGACGACGGGCACCCGGGCCGCCCAGTAGCCGCGCAGCGCGTCCGCGACCTCGGCGACGACCTCGGGTGCGGGCCGGCCGTGCGCGGTCGCCCGCTCCGTGCTGACACCGTGTATGGCGGTGGTCTCCGCCGGGATCGGCACGCCCGGATCGGCGAGCCAACCGCGGTGCCGCACCGGCTCCCCCGCCTTGACCTCGGTGACCGCCGCGGTCACGATGCGGGCCTGCCGCGGATCGGTCCCCGTGGTCTCCAGGTCGAAACCGACCAGCAGATCCTCGTGCCATGCCATGGCGTGTCCTTCCAGCCGTTCTCCCCCGTGTGCCCTGCCATCATCGCCTGACCCACTGACATTCCCGGCGGCGGGCGGGGCCGTTCCGGCGCCCCCGGCGTGGTAGGGCCTGTCGTTCGGATCTCCGGAAACGGGTCAGGACACCGGCCGGGAGTCGGTCCAGATGCCCTCGAACTCCTCGCGGTAGACGTCGAACAGGCCGCCCTCGGCCGGTTTGTCATCGTTGACCACCCGCCGGGTGCCGCCGCGCAGCACCATCACCGGCACCTCCATACCGCGGGCCCGCCGCAGATAGGTCTGCACCACCGCGAGGCCGTCGGTGCTGTCCCCGTCCACCAGGTACGCGGTGAAGCGCGGCGTCTCGTCGAACACCTGGATCTCGAAGGCGCCCTCGTCGCGCACCCGGGCGCGGACCCGCCGCATGTGCAGGATGTTCATCTCCACCGCCCGGCTCAGCTCGCCGCGCCCGAGGCCGAGTTCGCGCTCGCGGCGGCGCACCGCGCTGCTGGCCGGGTTGAGGAAGAGCAGCCGCACCCGGCAGCCGGACTCCGCGAGCCGGACCAGCCGCCGCCCGGAGTAGTTCTGCACCAGCAGGTTCAGGCCGATGCCGACCGCGTCCAGCCGCCTGGCCCCGGCGAAGAGATCCTCGACCGGCAGTTGGCGCTGTAGCCGTACCCGGTCGGGGTAGACGCCGACCACGTCGGAGTAGCGGTCGGCGACCAGTTCCTCCACCGCGTCCACCGGCAGCCGTTGCTTGGCCGAACGCGACGGTCCCGAGCCCAGCAGTTCCAGCAGCCGCGCGGAGGCCCGCTCGACCTGGTCCAGCACGGTGCGCGACAGCGCCCGGTTGCGGGAGACCACGTGCCGGGCCACTTCCAGCTCGTCCAGGGCGAGTTCGAGCTCGCGCCGGTCGTCGAAGTACGGCTCGAAGCACGGCCAGTGCTGCACCACCAGCTCGCGGAGCTGGGGCAGGGTCAGGAAGCTGAGGACGTTGTCGTCGGCGGGGTCGAGCAGGAAGCCCTTGCGGCGGCTGACCTCGCGGACCGCGACGGCGCGCTGCACCCATTCGTGGCCGGCCGGTCCGGCCGCGGCGACCACCCACTCCTCGCCGTGCACCGGCTCGTAGATCGGCCGCAGCACCGCGTTGACCACCGCCCGCAGCCGCTGCTCGACCAGGTTGAGCCAGACGTAGGCCCGGCCGGCCCGGCGGGCGCGGGTGCGCACCTCGGCCCACGCGTCGGCGTCCCAGTCCAGTTCCGCTCCGATCTCCATCGGCGCGGCGACGGAGACCACGCCTGGCAGCGTGGGCACCCCGTCGTCCGGGGCATCCCCCGTGACGTGCCGGTCACCCTGCTCACCGCCACCCGGGAGCATCAGACCTCCGGACGTCACCACCTCACCGCCTCCCACCCCCGTCCACGATCAAGGAAGGGTACTGCGGTGCGGGGGGTGTCGCAGCCGGAACGACCCTACTTGACTACTAGCAGACAACCCCATCAGCCGTTCCGTCGCAGGCTGTTGCCACAGTGTCACCCTCGGGAAGGAGCGGGGTGGGAGGATGCTGTCGCAACGTCACTGCCGGGCATGCGGTCACCCGCCGCGCGGCCGGTCCCCGGAGCGGAAGAGTCCTCACATGCAAGTCTGGCCGGGTCAGTCGTACCCGCTCGGTGCCACCTTCGACGGCGCGGGCACCAACTTCGCCGTCTTCTCCGAGGTGGCGACGCGGATCGAGCTGTGTCTCCTGCAGGACGACGGCTCCGAGACGGCGGTGGAACTGCGCGAGGCGGACGCCTTCGTCCGGCACGCCTACCTGCCCGGGGTGATGCCCGGCCAGCGGTACGGCTTCCGGGTGCACGGGCCCTACGACCCGGCGCGCGGCCACCGCTGCAACTCCGCGAAGCTGCTGCTGGACCCGTACGCCAAGGCGGTGAGCGGCGACATCGACTGGGACGAGGCGGTCTACGGCTACCGGTTCGGGCAGCCCGACTCCCGCAACGACCTGGACTCCGCCCCGCACACGATGTCGTCGGTGGTGGTCAATCCGTACTTCGACTGGGCCGAGGACCGGCCGCCGCGCATCGGCTACCACAAGACGGTCATCTACGAGGCACACGTCAAGGGCCTGACGATGACCCACCCGGGGCTGCCCGAGGACATCCGCGGCAGCTACGCGGCGCTGGCGCACCCGTCGGTGATCAGCCATCTCGTCGAACTCGGTGTCACCACCCTGGAACTGATGCCGGTGCACCAGTTCATCCAGGACCACCGGCTGGCCGACGCCGGGCTGGCCAACTACTGGGGCTACAACACCATCGGGTTCTTCGCCCCGCACAACGGCTACTCCTCGCTGGGCGACCGCGGCCAGCAGGTGCTGGAGTTCAAGACGGCGGTGCGCGCGCTGCACCGGGCGGGCATCGAGGTGATCCTCGACGTGGTCTACAACCACACCGCCGAAGGCAACCACCTGGGCCCCACGCTGTCGCTGCGCGGCCTGGACAACGCGTCGTACTACCGGCTCGGCGGCGACAAGCGCTCCTACACGGACACCACCGGCACCGGCAACAGCCTGCTGATGCGCAGCCCGCACGTGCTCCAACTCATCATGGACAGCCTGCGCTACTGGGTGACCGAGATGCACGTCGACGGGTTCCGGTTCGACCTGGCGGCCACGCTGGCCCGGCAGTTCCATGAGGTGGACCGGCTGTCGTCCTTCTTCGACCTGGTGCAGCAGGACCCGGTGGTCTCCCAGGTGAAGCTGATCGCCGAGCCGTGGGACGTCGGCGAGGGCGGCTACCAGGTCGGCAACTTCCCGCCGCTGTGGACGGAGTGGAACGGCAAGTTCCGCGACACGGTGCGCGACCTGTGGCGCGGCGAGAGCGCCACCCTGGCGGAGTTCGGCTCGCGGCTGACCGGTTCCTCCGACCTCTACCAGGACGACGGCCGCCGCCCGCTCGCCTCGATCAACTTCGTCACCTGCCATGACGGCTTCACGCTGCGCGACCTGGTGTCGTACAACGACAAGCGCAACGACGCCAACGGCGAGGGCAACCGGGACGGCGAAAGCTTCAACCGGTCGTGGAACTGCGGCACCGAGGGGCCGACCGAGGACCGGGCGGTGCAGGCGCTGCGGCTGCGCCAGATGCGGAACTTCGTGGCCACGCTGATGCTCTCCCAGGGCGTGCCGATGCTCAGCCACGGCGACGAGTTCGGCCGCTCCCAGCGCGGCAACAACAACGTCTACTGCCAGGACAACGAACTGGCGTGGCTCGGCTGGCCCGGCAAGCCCGGCAGCAGCGAGGCCGACGACGAGGCCCTGAAACTCCACGAGTTCGTGAAGACGATGGTGTGGCTGCGCCGCGACCACGCGGTCTTCCGGCGCCGCCGCTTCTTCCACGGCCGCCCGGTGCAGGGCACCCACGACGAACTGTCGGACATCGCCTGGTTCACCCCCGACGGGCGGGAGATGACGCAGCGGAACTGGCAGGCCGCGCACGCCAGGTCGCTGGTGGTGTTCCTGAACGGCAACGCGATCTCCGAGCCTGGCCCGCGCGGGGAGCCGGTCACCGACGACTCGTTCCTGCTGCTGTTCAACGCGGCGCCGCGCGCCCTGGAGTTCGTGCTGCCGGTCAACCACGGCAAGGAGTGGCGGCTCGTGATCGACACCGAGCGGCCGGACGGGGTGCCGCCCGGCGGCGGCGAGAAGGTCAGGGGCGGGGACTCCCTGCTGCTGGCCGACCGCAGCATCGTGGTGCTCCAGCGGCCGGCGGACTGACCCGCACTGGCCCGTTCGGGTGACTTGGGGCGGGCAGCCGGGTGACGGCGGGCGGCCGTGCGAGGCCGCGTCGGGCGGCAGGGGCCGGTTCCGGCCGGCCCGACGCGCCTGTTCGGCCGATCCGGGGTAGAGAAGACCTCATGACCGCTTCCCCGGCTCCGTCCGCGGTGCCCGCCTCGACCTACCGGATACAGCTGCAACCGCGCTTCACCTTCGCCGACGCGGCGGCCTGGGTCCCGTACCTGGCCGCGCTCGGTGTCACCCATCTGCACCTGTCGCCGGTCCTGGAGGCGGTGCCCGGCTCGACGCACGGGTACGACGTGGTGGACCACGCGCGGGTGCGCGCGGAGCTGGGCGGCGAGCAGGGGCTGCGGGAACTGTCCGCGCGGGCCCGGGCGCACGGCATGGGCCTGGTGCTGGACGTGGTGCCGAACCACATGGCGGTGCCGGCGCCCGAGCACCTCAACGGGCCGCTGTGGGAGGTGCTGCGGGACGGCCCCGGCTCGCGGTACGCAGACTGGTTCGACATCGACTGGGCGGCGCGGGACGGACGGGTGCTGCTGCCGGTGCTGGTCGAACCTCTGCCGGACGTTCTGGGCGAGCTGACGGTGGTGGCCGACAAGCGCGCCGAGCGGGCGGAGCAGGGCCCGGGAGCGGGATCGGGG
>NZ_JACEGK010000196.1:0-13138 GCF_056859195.1 Streptomyces sp. NH27 | reverse complement strand
CTCGACCGGGAAGGGCCCCACGTTCGACCCCAACGCGCTGAACACCACCAGGTCGGCGCTCCAGCGGGAGGCAGAGGGCCTCGACCGGAACCTGTCCGGGAACGGGAACAGGTACAACTACGGACCGTCGGGCGGGCGTGGTCCGTTTGTCGGCGAGCCGCCGGTCGGACGGATCGGCGGGCTGGGCCCGGGGCAGCCGCCGACCAACAACACCATCATGGGTGGTCGCGCCAGCCAGCGGCTGTCGGGCCTCGACAATGAGGGGAACGCGATTCCGCGCAGCACCGCCATCGGTGGTGGTGGCGGCGGTGGTGGTGGAGGCATCGGCAGAGGGGGCACGAGCGGGGGCGCGTACCCGGGGTCCTCCAGAAGCCGTCCTGGCAGTCGCACCGCCCGCGAGGGCGTCGTGGGGGAGAACCTCGTGGAGAACGAGGGGAGTCTGGGTGTCCCGTCCACCGTCGGGCCTCGTGCGGGGCGGGACTTCACCGCGGGAGGCGAGGGCCTGAACCGTGAGACGGACCTGGCCACGGACCGTATCGCGGAGGGGTCGGCCGAGGGCGAGCACGACACCCCCGGTGGCGAGGCGTCTTCGGGTGGCGGTGTCCGTGAGAGGTGGCGTGCTCGCAGGGCGCAGCGCCGCGGACCCCACGGGCACGAGGCATAGACCAGGAATCCGGTAGACGGGCAGGAGCGATCCGGTGCCCCGGTCATCTTCCCGGGCGGCCCGATGAGAGGGTTGGCGAAAGTCCCCTCGCCCCACAGGAGTTGACTCATGCGCAGGAGTAGCAGGGCCGCCGTTTCCCCGACGAGGAAGGCCGTCGTCACGGCGCTGGCGACGGGAGCCGCTCTCGTCGGCGTGGGCACGGCAGCCGCCGCTCCGGCGGCTGCCCAGTCCATCCGCGCCCAGCAGTGGCACCTCGGCGCCATGCGGCTGGACGACGCCTGGAAGCTCAGCAAGGGGCAGGGGATCACCGTCGCGGTGGTCGACAGCGGAGTGTCCCCGTCGGCCTCGGGACTGGCGGGCAAGGTGCTGGCGGGTAAGGATTTCTCCGGCGACCCGGGAACCGCACAGGACCCGCTCAGCGCGCACGGCACCGGCATGGCGAGCCTCATCGCCAGCTCGGGCGCGGGGGCCTCCGGTCCGATCGGAGTGGCGCCCGAGGCGAAGATCCTGCCTCTGCGTGTCGACGACGGGTTGGCCAACGGCACCGAGGCCCAGCGGTCGGCGCATCTGCTGGACCAGATGTCGAAGGCAATCCGCTACGCGGCCGACTCGCCGGCCCAGATCATCAATATCTCCATGGGGCAGCCGGAGAGCGGCGCGAACCTGAGCAGCGCGGTGGCCTACGCGCAGTCCAAGGGCAAGCTGATCTTCGCCGCGGTCGGCAACGAGCGGGACTCCGGCAACCCGGTCGAGTACCCCGCCGCCCTGCCCGGTGTCGTCGGCGTCTCCTCCTTCGACCAGAAGGCCCAATCGACGAAGTTCGCCGAGCGCGGTCCGCAGGTCGCGCTGGCCGCGGCGGGCGTGGACATGTTCCACGCGTGCTCGGGCGGCACCGGCTTCTGCAAGACCTCCGGCACCAGTGACTCCACCGCACTGGTCTCCGGATCGGCCGCCCTCGTCTGGGCCAAGCACCCTGGCTGGACCGCCGACCAGGTGATCAGGGTGCTGATCAACACCGCCGGGCACCCTGCCTCCGGCGCCAAGCGGGACGACGTGCTCGGATACGGCGCGGTCCGCCCACGGGTCGCCCTGGAGACGCCCGGTGACCCCGGTCCGGCCGACGTGAACCCTCTCATTCCGGCCTCGGCGACGTCCTCCCCGAGTACGTCCCCGTCGGCGACGTCCGGCTCGGGCGCGGCGTCCCCGTCCTTGTCCCCGTCAGGCAGCCCACTCGCGGCTGACACCTCGAACAGTGGCGGCGGTGGCGGCCACGGTCTGTGGATCGGCGTCGGCGCGGCCGTCGTCGTCGTGGTGGCGGCGATCGCGTTCGTGACGGTGCGCCGCCGCGGGCAGCGCGGCTAGAAGTGATCGGCCCGCCGCAGGTGTTGCGGCGGGCCGGGAGCGCGCTCGGATCTCGAACGCCGGGATCTCGATCCCTCGGATCGTTGCAGTGATCAGATCTTGAAGGGGTTGCTCGTCAGGTTCGACAATCCCTGACGGACGTCACCGGAGAGATTTTTGACCATGTAGAGGATGCAGGTCAGCGGGACGAGCCGATTGATCCGTTGGTCGTGGATCGTCACGGTGTAGCGCGACCTGACGCCCTGTTTGCGCGCGACCGAGAAGCCCTTGCAGTCCGGAGCGCTGAAGCGGTAGCGGGTGGCCAGTACGTAACCGGCTCCCACGTTGCCCAGCACGATGTTCATCGGGAAGCTGCGGGTCACCCGCGTCTGCACGCCTTCCGGGCGGCCTTCGAGGACGGGCAGCCCCGGCTGGGTGACGCTGAGGTCGTCCTCCGCGTAGGTCCTCGAACGGCGGGAGATCTCCCCGACCACCTTGCCCTCGGCGTCCAGCGCCTGAACGCTGTTCACCCACCCGATGCGCTGGTCCAGTTGGGGGCCGTCACACACGAGGTAGGGGCGCAAGGAGTCCGTGACGCCCTCCTTGCGCACCTGGGCCACGGGCGCGGACTGTCCCTTGACGTGGAGGTCGAACGTCGTCTGCTTGCGGCTGAATTCGGGCACGCAGGTGAATTCGTCGAACGACTGGATCACCCGATACCTCCCGTCCGGGGGACCTCGCGGCGCTTTTTGGCGTCCTCGGTGGCGGTCCGGCTGAGTTTGTCGATGAGGTCCTTGACGTCGTCCACGTCGTCCCCCGCCACGAACCGGTCCCAGATCTGCCCGGCCAGTTCCCGCTGCCGGGGGGTCTGGTTGGCGAGCATCTCGTCGAGGACGGCGTCGAGACGGTCGTCCCCGTCGTCGTCCTGCCCGGAGGACGCGGACGGCGCGTCGTTGTCCTCGGGGCCGTGGAAGCTGTACATCGTCGGTGTCGTCCCCTTGCTCGGTCGGTACGGCTGGTGCGGGCGGTGTGTCGTCGTCACTGCGCGGGCGGCAGCATGGCGATGCGGGCCGAGCCGGCATCGGGCGGCCAGTTGCCCTGCTTCTCGAAGCTGAACCCCTTCTGCTCCACGTCGTCGACGAGACTGCCGACGGTGGGAAGGTTCATCGGGCTGTTGAGGAGCTCGGAGACGTCGCCCGCCGCCTTCTTGAGAGTGGACACCGCCTCCTTGATCTTGTCGATGGTCTTCTCGATGCCGATGATGATCGACACGATCGTCCTGGCGATCTTGTAGAGCTTGTACAGGCGGTAGGCCGTGTAGATACCCGCGGCGATGTCCGCCAGCGGGTCCTCCGGACCTCCGCCGATCGCCTCGATCGCGGCATCCCCGCCGAGCGCCTTCTCGCCCTGTTCGACCAGTGCCTTGATCTCGTCGTTGATCAGCTTGTTGAGGTCCTTCAGGACGAGGAAGACCAGCGGCACGATGGTGTCGTACCCCGCCTTGTACGCCGCGGAGGCCACCTTGGCGGCGTCGCCTATGCCGCCTATCCCCATGCTCCAGCGGAACATGTACGAGTCGAAGGCCGTCGCCGACTGCCCGGTCCATTCGTCCGCCAGCGACCAGGAACCCTTCCGCAGCGTGCCGGCCACGGTGTAGGTGCCGTCGCTCAGCTCCGCGAACGCTTCCTCCAGGTACTTCAGCCGGCCGAACTCACCGAAGATCGGGTCGATCAGGATCCCGATCAGGCTCTTGCCGGTGCACCACTTGAAGATCTTCTCGGCCTTCTTCAGCTCACCGCCCTTCATGAGCCTGAGCTGCTCTTTGATGGTGTGCGCCGTGTCCTCCTCGGCGCTGGTCAGCTGCTTCAGCGTGACCGGCTCGTCCTTGAAGTCGCCCGAGTGCGGCAGGCCCGGGGTCGCGCCGATGTCCGGGAAGCCCGCGAGCGGCTTGCCGTACACACCCTGCAGGTGGACCTGGTTCGCGTGCTCGGTGTGGGCGTAGTCGCTGCTGGTCTCCTTGACCTTGCCCGCGACGGTGGTCATGCCCTTCTCGCAGTGGGCGAGTTGGCCGTTGAAGAAGCCCGACACCTTGGGCACGATCGGGCGCAGGATCTCGAGCACGCCGTCCAGGCCGTCGGTCTGGGCGCACTCGCTGCTGCTCCAGTTCTTCAGCGTGGTGAAGTGGCTGCCCTGGTTCTGGATCAGGCTGCTGTAGGCGGTGAAGTCCTTCGACGGCGGTGTCTTCAGATCGGTCATCGTGTGTCCCCCGTGCTGTCAGTTGGCCGGTGTTCTCGATGGTCGTGCCCGCGATCGTGTCCGCGGCTTTGACGGTATGTCACGTGTGTGGCGCTGACCTCCTCCTCGCGGTGGCGCGATTCACTGGTCGGGTACCCAGCCGGTCTGGATGAGGTGCGATCCGCGCCGACGGGTGACGTGGAAGCCCCGGCCAGGCGGGAGCCGGGTGGGCTTGATGTTGCCCAGCAGCGCGCCCTCGTCGCGGTCGCCGGAGAGCAGGACACCCTGGTTGCTCAGCTCCCGCAGCCGGCTCATGAAGGACTCGTACAGGCTGCGTGCGGCGCCGGCGGTGTTGCGGGCGAGGATGACGTGCAGCCCGATGTCCTTGGAGAAGGGCAGCAGGTCCAGCAGCGCGGCCAGCGGATTGCTGGAGCCCGCGACGAGTTCGTAGTCGTCGACGATGATGAACATCTCCGGCCCGGTCCACCAGCTGCGGTTGCGCAGTTGCTCCTGGGTGACCTCCGAGGTCGGCACCCGCCCGCTGAGCACCGACCGCATCGACTGGGTGAACTGCTCCAGCGCGGGCGCGGACGCCGCAAACTCCACCAGATGGCTGTCCGGCACGACCCCCAACAGTGTCCTGCGGTAGTCGACCATGATGATCCGGCCCTGATCCGGGGTGTAGCGCTCGGTGATCTGCTTGATCAGCAGCCGCAGCAGCGCGGTCTTTCCCGACTCGCTCTCGCCGAAGATCAGGAAGTGCGGGTCGGCTTCGAAGTTCACGTACGACGGTTCCAGTGCGAGCTCGTCGATACCGATCGCCACGCCCCGGTTCGGGAAGTCGCCGCCGTTCGGCAACTGGGTCGCGGGCAGGGAGGACGGCAGCATACGGACCTTCGGGGCCCGCGGGCCCTGCCAGTTGGCGTCGACGGCCGCGACGAACGCCGCCGTGCCGTCCGACAGGTCGGCCACCGCCGAGGACGCGTCGATCCGCGGCAGGGCGGTGAGGAAGTGCAGCCGGTCCGGGGTCAGGCCGCGACCGGGCGCGCCCGCCGGCACGTTCTGGGCCACCTTGCGGTCGAACTCGGACTCCATCGGGTCGCCGAGCCGCAGCTCGACACGGGACTGGATCTGGTCCTTGAGCGCCGGCCGGACCTCGGAGTAACGGGCCGCCGTCAGCACCACGTGCACGCCGAAGCCGAGGCCGCGCGCCGCGATGTCGGTGACCACCGGCTCCAGTACCTCCTGGTCGGAGCGGAAGGACAGCCAGCCGTCGACCACCAGGAAGACGTCGCCCCACGCGTCGCCGGGCATCTGGCCCGCGTTCCTGCGGCGCCGGTAGGTGTCGATCGAGTCGATGGCGTTCGCTCGGAAGAACTCCTCGCGGCGGCTGAGGATGCCGGCCACCTCGGCGACCGTACGCCGTACCTTCTCGGTGTCCAGTCGCGAGGCCACCCCGCCGACGTGCGGCAGGCCGTCCAGCGCGAGCAGGCCGCCACCGCCGAAGTCCAGTCCGTAGAACTGCACTTCAACCGGAGTGTGGGTGAGCGCGAAGGTGCTGATGAGGGTGCGCACCAGCGTCGACTTGCCGGATCGCGGCCCGCCGACGACCAGCAGGTGACCCGCCGCACCGGAGAAGTCCAGCCGCAGGGCGTCCCGCCGCTGCTCGAAGGGCTTGTCGACGATGCCCAGGGCGATGTCCAGCGAGCCGTTGGTCGGTTGCGCGGTCGCCTGGCCGGTGGTCGGCCCGTAGGCGGTCAGGCCGCGCTCCGCGGACACCGCCAGGGCCGGCAGGAGCTGGTCGAGCGAGGACGGCTCGGACAGCGGCGGCAGCCACACCTCGTGCGCGGGCGCGCCCTGCCCCTCCAGCCGCCGCACGATGACGTCCAGCACCGTGTCCGCCAGTGCGCTGCTCGTGGGGTCCGCCGCGGCGGTCTCCGCCACGGCCGGCTCGGGGGCCGCGCGGACCACCGGCACCTCGGCCGCGGTGAACAGCACCGGATACCGCTCCTGCGGCACCGGTCCGTTGGAACGGGCGGAGCCGCGGGTCCGGTAGGGCCCGGAGACGTACGCCGCCTTGAAGCGGACCATGGACTCGGTGCCGAACTTCAGGTAGCCGGAGCCGGGCACCGACGGCAGGTGGTAGGCGTCCGGCACGCCCAGTGCCGCCCGCGACTCCGACGCCGAGAAGGTTCGCAGGCCGATCCGGTAGGACAGGTAGGTGTCCAGGCCGCGCAGCCGGCCCTCCTCCAGCCGCTGCGAGGCCAGCAGCAGGTGCACGCCCAGGGACCGGCCGATCCGGCCGATCTGGATGAACATGTCGATGAAGTCGGGCTTCTCGCTGAGCAGTTCGCTGAACTCGTCGATGATCAGCAGCAGCGACGGCAGCGGCTCCAGCGCGCTGCCGGCCGCCCGCGCCTTCTCGTAACTGGTGATGTCCTTCTGGCCGGTGGAGGCCAGCAACTCCTGACGGCGCTGCAACTCGCCGGTGATGGAGTCGCGCATGCGGTCGACCAGTGTCAGGTCGTCGGCCAGGTTGGTGATCACCGCGGAGACGTGCGGAAGTTGGGACATGCCCGCGAAGGTCGCGCCGCCCTTGAAGTCGGCGAGCACGAAGTTGAGGGTCTCCGAGGAGTGCGTCACCGCCAGGCCCAGCACGAGGGTGCGCAGCAACTCGGACTTGCCCGAGCCGGTGGCGCCGATACACAGGCCGTGCGGGCCCATGCCCTCCTGAGCGGCCTCCTTGATGTCGAGCATGACCGGCTCGCCGTTCTCACCGACGCCGATCGGCACCCGCAGCCGCTCGTTCTGCGACCGGGGCCGCCAGGTGCGCGTCGGGTCGACGGCCGCCGCGTCACCGAAGCCCAGCAGGTCGGTGAAGTCCAGGTCGGCCAGCAGGGGTTCGTCGTCCGGACCGCCGCTGCCCATCCGCAGCGGCGCCAACTGACGAGCCAGGGCGTCCATCTCGACCTCGG
The DNA here is from genome assembly GCF_056859195.1 of Streptomyces sp. NH27. Classification (NCBI taxonomy): domain Bacteria; kingdom Bacillati; phylum Actinomycetota; class Actinomycetes; order Kitasatosporales; family Streptomycetaceae; genus Streptomyces; species Streptomyces sp. NH27. Next base: position 5,923 of record NZ_JACEGK010000196.1, on the reverse strand, counting down.
ACAGCGCGTCGGGCACACCCTCGTACACGGTGCCGTCCGCGGACTCCAGCAGCAGCCGGCCGGGTTGGACCACTACCGACAGGCCGCCGCGCGGCCGGCCCAGATCGCCGGGCACCACCTCGATGACGGTGATCCCCTGGACACCCTCGGACGCCGTGAACGCCGAGTCCTGCGGTACCGCGCCGCCGTCCAGGACGACCACGATGTGCGGCTTGTCCAGCAGCGGCCGGCCGTCCGCGCTGAACCGCGGCCGGTCCTCCAGCCGCTTGGCGAGCATCGTCTCCAAGTCGCCGAGGTCGCCGCAGAACAGCCGCCTGCTGCCGGCGCCGTCCGCCGTGCCGCTGCGCTGCGCGTGCGGCAGCCACTTCGTCCACTCCCATCGCGGCGCGGCGGCCGGACCGGCCACCACCGCGATGACCAGGTCGTCCGGGCTGTGCAGCGTGGCCAGTTGACCGAGGACCGCGCGGGCCGTCCCGTAGACGCCCTCGCGGTCGCCGGAGAGCGTCAGATGGTAGAAGGCGCGCATCGATACCGCGAGCGGCAGGTCCTCGACCTCGGCGTGGGTGCGCAGAAAGGTCTCCAGCGCGTGCTGGGTCAGCGGCTCCAGGCCGTCCGCGGGACCGGTCTGCGGCGGCACCAGCTGTGTCGCCAGCCGCTGCGGCCCGAGGCCGAATCGTATCTGCACGAAGTCCGGGTCGTTCTGCCGGCGTTCCCACACCCGGTTGCCCGCGCCACCGGTCACCGAGACGAGCGACCACAGCTGGTCGGGCGCCGGGTGGGTGAACAACTGGGCGCCGCGCTGGCGTTCGGCGACGGAGCGGACCTCGTCGCGCACCTCCGTCAGGTACGTCAGGTACTCCCGGCGGAGGTCGGCCAGGCCGCCGGCCGCGCCCCGCCGCATCTTGACGAACTGCGCGACCGCCATGGCGCCGGTCGAGACGAGCATCAAGCCGCCCATCATCATCATGATCGGCTGCGAGGTGGTGAAGAAATAAGCCGCCGAGCCGCCCATGCCCAACATCGGCAGCAGGCTCATCATCAGTCCCTGGTCCTGCCCGCGTGGCAGTCCGGGTGGCGGCTGGACCCGCACGCTCTCGGACGGTACCGCGCGCGGCAGAGCCCGCGGCGGACGCTTGACGATGACCACGCTCAACCGAAAGCACCAGCCCTCATGTCACATCGGAATGTCACCGTGGCCGGTCGCGAGACGAGGTCTGAAGACGTCGAGCGGCCGGACACAGCAGGGCCATCGCAGGCACTTCCGCTACCACTCCGCCCCCACGCGTAATCCTACTCGGCGTAATGTCGCCTCCTGTCAAGGGGACTTCACGGAATCACCACATGCGACCGGTAGGGTGTCGCGGCAGTCAGGAGTGATCCGGACTGACACAGCCAGGCACGACCAAGGGGGATCTGCTCGGTGAGCACCATATCGGCGACCGGCCAATCGGCCACCGGCTACTGCCGCGTGACGGTGGTGGCGGCGGACCGCAGGATCGACGTCGCGCTGCCGGACGACGTGCCGGTCGCCGACCTTCGTGCCCATGTCCTGCACCTGTCGGGCCAGACGCAGGCGGAGGGCGAGCCCGTCGGCTTCCACCTGCTACGGCCGGACGGCAGCATGCTCGACGGGGGCCTGTCCCTGTCGGCGCAGCGCGTGCTCGACGGTGAACTGCTCGCACTGCGGCCGTACGCGGACTCGCTGCCGCCAGTGGTCTACGACGACGTGGTGGAGGCCATCGCCACCGCCGTCGACCGGGACAACCGCCGCTGGAACGACGGCCTCATGCGCGCCGGCGGCCTGACCGCGGGCGCGGTCCTGCTGACGATGATGGGGTTCGTGCTCTGGTTCGCCGACCCGGTACGGCACAACATGCACTCCCTGCCCGGGGTGCTGGCAGGTGTCACCGGCGTGGTGCTGATCGCCTTCGCGGGCACCCGCGCCCGGGCCTACGACGACCGCGCCTCCGCCGTCGCCCTCGGCCTGGCCGCCCTGCCGCACCTGCTCATCGCCGGGTCGGGGATCATCGCGCCCGACGCGGGGGAGGGCGTGGGGCGGATCCAGTTCCTGGTCGGCTGCGTCACCGTGCTGGTGGCCGCGGTGCTGCTGATCGCGCTGCTGCCCTACGGCGACGCGCCCTTTGTCGGTGCCGCGCTCCTGGCCGCGGCGGGCGCGCTCGCCACGTTCGGCGTGATCGCGGCGGACTCACCGCCCCGCTACGCCGCCGCCGTCGCGGCGGTGTGCGCGGTGGCCCTGGTCGGCTTCCTGCCCGGCTGGTCGGCCCGCTTCGCCCGCCTGCCGATCGGCTTCCGCACCCTGGGCGAGGCGGGTGACACCCGCGTGGACTACCAGCGCATCGCCGCGCAGGCCCGCCGCGGCCACGAACTGCTGCTCGGCCTGGTCATCGGCTGCTCGGCCGTCGTGATCGGCTCCATCGCGGTCCTCGGCTTCACCCACGCCCTGTGGGCGCAGACACTCGCCCTGGCCACCGGCATCGCGGCGCTGCTGCGCGCGCGGCTCTTCCGGTACACCGCCCAGGTCGCCGCTCTGCTGGCGGCCGGCACGATCGGCCTGGCCCTGCTCGTCCTCGGCCTGGCGCTGAACCCGCCCACCAGCGCCCTCATCGACATGCTGCGCGGCGACCGCGGCCCGATCGACACCCGGACGATCTGGATCGGCGCGGCCACCGCGGCCGGCGCCGCGCTCTTCACGGCAATCGCCCTCATCGTGCCCCGCAAGGGCCTGTCCCTGTTCTGGGGCCGCGCGCTGGACATCACCGAGGGCGCGGTCCTGCTCTCCCTCGTCCCGCTGTGCCTCGCCGTCGTGAACGTCTACAGCAAGGTCCGCGGCCTGAGCGGCGGCTGACCCGGCGACTGACCCGGCGGCCGGCCCGGCGCCAGGCAGGTGACCCGCGGGTAAGAGGGTCGAAGCACCCTGGTACTCTGGGTGACGGTCACGTGTGTGCACGCACCACGTGGCAGCGCCTCGCGAGTCATGTGAGATTCCCCCGCGATGTGGACCGGGGGCGCTCGGAGGCCGTAGACACCATGAGGAGTCCGTATGTCGCTCGACGTCGAGACGAAGAAGCAGATCATCGCCGAGTTCGGCACCAAGGAGGGCGACACCGGCTCCCCCGAGGTCCAGGTCGCACTGCTGTCGCGCCGGATCTCGGACCTGACCGAGCACCTCAAGACCCACAAGCACGACCACCACTCGCGTCGTGGTCTGCTGATCCTGGTCGGCCAGCGCCGCCGTCTGCTGCAGTACCTGGCCAAGAAGGACATCACGCGCTTCCGTGAGCTCCGCGAGCGCCTCGGCATCCGTGCCGGCGCGGCCGGCGTCCGCTAGGAAGCCGTTCAGGGAGCGGTCCCCGTCCAACGGGACCGCTCCCTTTTTCCGTACAACGGTTCCGAGCAACCGTTCGACGGCTCCGGCAGCACCCGCCCGCAGGCTGCGCACATGACGTGCGCGACCCGGCCCGCGTCTGGTGCAATGGGGCTGTTGACAACGAATGAGGAGGAGCGTCCTCCTACCCGCCGCATACGCCGGTCCTCGGTAGTGGCCCCCGGGTGGCAGCCGCCACCGGAGGCTTCGATCGAAGACCGGCCCCGGCTGGACGACGCACCTCCACCGAAGGCCCGGCAGGGACACGCCCTGCGGGCAAAGACGAGGAGAAACCCCATAGTGGAGAACGAGACCCACTACGCCGAGGCCGTGATCGACAACGGTACCTTCGGCACCCGCACCATCCGCTTCGAGACGGGCCGCCTGGCCCGCCAGGCCGCCGGCTCCGCCGTGGCCTACCTGGACGACGACACCATGGTGCTGTCGGCGACCAGCGCCTCGAAGCAGCCCAAGGAGCACTTCGACTTCTTCCCCCTCACGGTGGACGTCGAGGAGCGCATGTACGCGGCCGGCCGCATCCCCGGCTCCTTCTTCCGCCGCGAGGGCCGTCCGTCCGAGGACGCCATCCTCACCTGCCGGCTGATCGACCGCCCGCTGCGCCCGTCCTTCGTCAAGGGCCTGCGCAACGAGATCCAGGTCGTCTGCACGATCATGGCGCTCAACCCCGACCACCTCTACGACGTGGTCGCCATCAACGCCGCCTCCTGCTCCACGCAGCTGGCCGGCCTGCCGTTCTCCGGCCCCATCGGCGGTGTCCGGGTCGCGCTGATCAAGAACCAGTGGGTGGCGTTCCCGACCCACAGCGAGCTCGAAGAGGCCGTCTTCGACATGGTCGTCGCCGGCCGCGTGCTCGACGACGGCGACGTCGCGATCATGATGGTCGAGGCCGAGGCCACCGCGCACACCATCAAGCTGGTCGAGGGTGGTGTCGAGGCGCCGACCGAGGAGGTCGTCGCCGCCGGTCTGGAAGCCGCCAAGCCCTTCATCAAGGTGCTGTGCAAGGCCCAGTCCGAACTGGCCGCCAAGGCTGCCAAGCCCACCGGCGAGTTCCCGATCTTCCTGGACTACCAGGACGACGTGTTCGAGGCGCTGGAGTCCGCCGTCACCGGCGAGCTGGCGCAGGCGCTGACCATCCCGGGCAAGCAGGCCCGCGAGGCCGAGCTGGACCGGGTCAAGGGTCTGGCCGCCGAGAAGCTGCTGCCGCAGTTCGAGGGGCGCGAGAAGGAGATCTCCGCGGCCTACCGCGCGCTGACCAAGAAGCTGGTGCGCCAGCGCGTCATCCGCGACAAGGTCCGTATCGACGGCCGCGGTGTCACCGACATCCGCACCCTGGCCGCCGAGGTCGAGGCCATCCCGCGGGTGCACGGCTCGGCGCTGTTCGAGCGCGGTGAGACCCAGATCCTGGGCGTCACCACCCTCAACATGCTCCGCATGGAGCAGCAGCTCGACACGCTCGCGCCCGAGACGCGCAAGCGCTACATGCACAACTACAACTTCCCGCCGTACTCCGTCGGCGAGACCGGCCGCGTCGGCTCCCCCAAGCGCCGTGAGATCGGCCACGGCGCGCTCGCCGAGCGCGCCCTGATCCCGGTCCTGCCCACCCGCGAGGAGTTCCCCTACGCGATCCGGCAGGTCTCCGAGGCACTGGGCTCCAACGGGTCCACCTCGATGGGCTCGGTGTGCGCCTCCACCATGTCGCTGCTGAACGCCGGTGTGCCGCTCAAGGCCCCCGTCGCCGGTATCGCCATGGGCCTGATCTCCCAGGAGATCGAGGGCGAGACGCACTACGTCGCGCTGACCGACATCCTCGGTGCCGAGGACGCCTTCGGCGACATGGACTTCAAGGTCGCCGGCACCAAGAAGTTCGTCACCGCCCTCCAGCTCGACACGAAGCTCGACGGCATCCCGGCGTCGGTGCTGGCCGCGGCCCTCAAGCAGGCCCGCGACGCCCGCCTGCACATCCTCGACGTCATGAACGAGGCCATCGACGTCCCGGACGAGATGTCCCCCAACGCGCCGCGGATCATCAGCATCAAGATCCCGGTGGACAAGATCGGCGAGGTCATCGGCCCCAAGGGCAAGATGATCAACCAGATCCAGGAGGACACCGGCGCCGACATCTCCATCGAGGACGACGGCACCGTCCTGATCGGCGCCACCGAGGGCTCCCAGGCCGAGGCCGCCCGGGCGACGATCAACCAGATCGCCAACCCGACCATGCCCGAGGTCGGCGAGCGGTACCTGGGCACCGTCGTGAAGACCACCACCTTCGGTGCCTTCGTCTCGCTGATGCCCGGCAAGGACGGACTGCTGCACATCTCGCAGATCCGCAAGCTCGCCGGTGGCAAGCGCGTCGAGAACGTCGAGGACGTCCTCGGCGTCGGCGCCAAGGTCCAGGTCGAGATCGCCGAGATCGACCAGCGCGGCAAGCTCTCCCTGATCCCGGTCGTCGAGGGTGAAGAGGAAGACTCCGAGAAGAAGGACGAGTCGGCCAAGTGACGACCCGCTCCACCGCAG
>NZ_JACEGK010000195.1:0-13148 GCF_056859195.1 Streptomyces sp. NH27 | reverse complement strand
GTCCCACCACGCCCCCTTCCGCTCCCCGCGCCCGCCGAATAGCGAACTCCCCACCTCGGGCCAGGCGCCCACTCGCGCCCAGCAGGCCGCTTCGCTCCGCGCCCCGCCACCGCCTGCGAGGGCGGCACACAGCGGGCAACTCCGGGTGACACCGGGCACCCGAGAGCGAACACCGGGCCGAACCCCACCCGTTGAGTTCCCGCCGACCGACTCGGGATTGGTCTGGACTATTGACAGGTTCAGACCATTTCCGTTTGAGTGCTGACCCCGGTCCCACTTCGCACCCCCACAAGGAGTGGTCACGTGTCGAGACAACGGTTCATCGCCTTCCTCACCGCGCTCGCGGTCGCGGTCGGCCTGGCGGTCATGGTCCCCTTTGCATCCTCCGCCTCGGCCGCGGACTGCGCGGCCGCCTGGAGTTCCTCCTCCGTCTACACCGGCGGTCAGACCGCCTCCTACAACGCGCGCAACTGGTCGGCGAAGTGGTGGACCCAGGGCGAGACGCCCGGTGCCGCCGACGTCTGGGCCGACCAGGGCGCCTGCGGTAGCTCAAGCGGCGGCACCGGCGGCTCGACCGGCGGCAACGACAGTTGCAGCTACCCCGCCTGGGTCGCGGGCCAGAACTACGTAACCGGCGACATCGTGCAGTACACCAACGGCAGCGACTACATCGCCACCCACGACAACCCGGGCTACGACCCGACCATCAGCACCTGGTACTGGAGCCCGTACAGCTGCTCCGGCGGTGGCGGCACCACGCCCCCGAGTGACGGCGGATTCGTGGTCAGCGAAGCGCAGTTCAACCAGATGTTCCCGAACCGGAACTCCTTCTACACCTACGCCGGCCTCACCGCCGCCCTCAGTGCCTACCCGGGCTTCGCCACCACCGGCAGCGACACCGTCCAGAAGCAGGAGGCCGCGGCCTTCCTCGCCAACGTCAGCCACGAGACCGGCGGCCTCGTCTACGTCACCGAGATCGACAAGTCCGGCAACTACTGCGCCGATGAGCCCTACGGCTGCCCGGCCGGCACGTACTCGTACTACGGGCGCGGCCCCATCCAGCTCAGCTGGAACTTCAACTACAAGGCCGCGGGCGACGCGCTCGGCGTCGACCTCCTGGACAACCCCAGCCTCGTCGAGACCGATCCCGCCATCTCCTGGAAGACCGGACTTTGGTACTGGGACACCCAGACCGGACCGGGCACCATGACCCCGCACAACGCCATGGTCAACGGCGCCGGCTTCGGCGAGACCATCCGCAGCATCAACGGCAGCATCGAGTGCAACGGCGGCAACCCCGCCGAGGTCCAGGACCGCGTCAACGCCTACGAGAACTTCACCTCCATCCTCGGCGTCCCCGCGGGAAGCAACCTCTCCTGCTGACCTGAGCCCTGCTCCACCCGCGCCCCGCGCATCGACGTGCCCCGCTCCTGGCGGGACACGTCGGCGTGTCGAGACGACGAGCGGCGCGAGCGCACCGCCGCCGGGCCATCACCGGCCGGCCTCCGGGACTGCGCCGATCGTCGCGTCGGCGCCGCCAGCGGCTATCGCGTGGGGGCGGGAGCCGCGGGCACGATCACGGACCTTCTTGACGTACGAGCGTGTGAACGCCGCCGGCAGGCCGAAGCCGAGCACCTGGACGATGACGCGGGGCAACATCCCGGAACCGGTGGCCTCGCAGGCGAGGGTGGCGACCGCACTGAGCGCGAAACCGATCGTCCAGGCACCGGTGAGCACCGTGCAGGTGCGACGGAACATCGGACTGAGCCAGACCTCCGGCGCGGTACGGCGCTTGGCGATGCCCAGGGTGAACGGCCGCCGCACCAGCAGGGTCACCGCTGCTATAAGTGCCAGCCACGCCGAGGACAGTCCGCTCGCGTAATCGTCCAGCGGCGAGTGGGGATCTGCGAAGGCCACCGCGGTCAGCACACCGAAGTAGGTGATGGTACCGAACTCCAATATCTGTGCGTCCGCGGTCACTCCGGCCCTGCGATCCTTCACCAGGAAGAGCACGCCCAAGGCCAGCGCCAGCAGCGCCGCCCACTGCCAGGCAAGGCCCGACACGACGGAGAACACGATCCAGGGGAGAAATCCTCGCAGCTGATTCACGGCCACCGCCCCTTCCGTTAATATGTCAATTCACGACCCGGCGGGAATTTCCCGCTGCTCGAAAATGTACGGCGGCGGCAGCGCCACGTCGTCCACCCCCGGGTTGATTCCAGGGTGGAGAAATTTCTCCACCCTGGCTCCACCCACGGATGGATGACAGCCCTCGCCGCAGGTCATAGCGTTGTCGCAGACGAGGTCGGAGCACGCCAATTAACCACGGGCCCGGCGTCGTCCCCTTTAATCGAGCGAGCAGGGAAATGCGAGGCCGCCATGTCCATGATTATCAGCCCGAATCACCGCCGGCACCGCGGCAAGCATGCATTCGCCGGAACGGAGCCGCTGCGCTACCGGTCAGATGAGTCAAGGGAATGCAGTCCCATGCCGGGTACATCGATGAGTTCGGGCATGGATGTGCGGTGCGCCACGGCTCCGCCACGCCACCCGCACCGGCCCCCTCCACCAGCACCGCCACCGCCACCGGCCCACCACATCCACGCGCGAGTCGGCCGAAGTCCGCGTTTCCTACGGCTCCCTCACCCGCCGGCCGCGATGTTCCCGACCGATCACGGGTCGCTTCACGCGTCGTCGCGGTTCTTCCAGCGGAAGGTGAACAAGCACAGCAGCAGGCCGCCGATGCACCACGCGCCGAGGACGAGGGCGGTACGGCCGAACTCCCAGGCGCCCGCCGGTTCGAGGGCGGCCGCGGCCTGCGGCAGGAAGACCCCGCGCAGCCCCTGGCAGAGCCATTTGAGCGGAAAGAAGGAGCCGACAGTGAGCATCCAGTTCGGAATGGTGTCAATAAGGATGTAGACGCCAGAGATGAACTGGAGCACCAGGAAGGGCAGGATCACCACGGAGGTGGCGCTGCGTCCGGACTTCGGCACGCTGCTGATCGCGATGCCGAGCAGCGCGCATCCGGTGATGCCGAGGACAAACACCCAGCCGAAGGTCAGCCACTTGACGGGCGTGGAGGGCAGGTCCACGCCGTACACGGTGGTGCCGAAGACGAGGAGGATGGCGGTTTCGAGGATGCCAGTGGTCAAGACCAGCCAGATCTTGCCGAGGAAGTACGCGGCCGGGGGCATCGGGGTGCCGCCCAGCCGCCGCAGCACCTTCTCGTCCCGCTCGATGGCGATCGAGATGCCCAGCGACTGGAAGCTGGTCGACATGATGCCGGAGGCGATCATCGACGTGACGTAGTACTGGGACGCGCTGGTGCCCGTGTTCTTCATGTTGTCGCTGAAGATCGAGGCGAAGAGGAAGAGGAAGATGATCGGGAAGGCGAAGGTGAAGACGACCTGCTCACGCTGACGGAAGAAGAGTTTGATCTCCATCGCGCCCCGCAGCAGCCCGAGTTGCCAGGCCCCGGGCAGTCGTGCGGTGTCGGTTCGGCCGCCGCCTGCGGGACCACGGTCGGCGCGGGAGACGGGGTCGGCGCCGGGGTCGGCGCTGAGGGCCGGGTCGGGCTCGGGGTCGGCTGCGGGTGTCCCGGCGTTCGCGGCGGTCATCGCGGGATCTCCTGTCCGATGAGTCGCAGGTAGATGTCCTCAAGGGTCGGCTGGGTGACCCGTAGTGCGGGTATCTCCCCGTCGAAGCGCCGGGCGAGTTCGATGACGGTGCGGGTCGGGGTGTCGGTCTCCTCGGAGTGAGGGGTGCCGTCGGGTTCGGCCCAGTGCACAGTCGCCCGGGCATCGGCGCGGCCGGCCAGCGTGCCGGGCGTGCCCTCGGCGACGACCTTGCCCGCGGTGATCACGGCGAGCCGGTCGGCGAGGGCTTCGGCTTCCTCCAGGTAGTGCGTGGTGAGGATGATGGTGGTGCCCTCGTCCGCGAGGGAGCGGATCAGTTCCCAGAACTGCCGCCGGGCCACCGGGTCGAAGCCGGTGGTGGGTTCGTCGAGGAGCAGCAGCCGGGGGGCGCCGATCACGCCGAGAGCCACGTCGAGTCGGCGACGCTGGCCACCGGAGAGCGCTTTGACCCGGCTGTTCGTCTTCGCTTCGAGCCCGACCAGCGCGATCACCTCCGCCGAGTCACGTGAGTGCGGGTAGTAGCGGGCGAAGTGCCGGATGGTCTCGCCGACGGTGAGCTCGCTGACCGCCGACTCGTCCTGCCACACGATGCCGACCTGCGCCTTCCACGCCCGGTCGGCGGTGGCGGGGTCGGCGCCGAGGACGGTCACCTCGCCCTCGTCGCGCGAGCGGTGGCCCTGGAGGATCTCCACCGTGGTGCTCTTCCCCGCGCCGTTGGGCCCCAGAATGCCGAACACCTCGCCCGCCCTGATGTCCAGGTCGAGCCCGTCCACCGCCATGACGTCGCCGTACCGCTTGCGAAGACCCCGTACGCGTACCGCGTCCCCCTCAGCCATGCGAACCAGTGTGCCGCGCCGCGGCCGCCGCCCGGTTGGGAACGGCGAAACCGTGCGAACGGGTGAACGGGCCTGCGTGTGCCCGTACTTGAGGGGCATGCGTCCGGGGCGCCGTTGTGTCCCGGTTGGATAACGGGCGGGCGGTGCGGGAGGTTCGTCCTTACTCTGACTGTCCTACCGGGTTCGCCAGGGGGGCACCCGGGATCGATCAGGGGACGTCAGGGACATCATGAATCGCTTTCGCATGCTCGCCGCCGGTTCCGTGGCGGGGGCAGCCGTCGCCGGGGCGCTGCTCGTGCCGACTCCGGCGAGCGCGTCGGCCGGGTCCGTACACCTGTACAAGATCTACTACAACAGCCCGGGGCCGGACCGGCGGACGAACGCCAGCCTCAACGCGGAGTACGTACAGATAGCCAACACCACCGGCAAGTCGGCGAACCTGAAAGGCTGGACAATAACGGATGCGTCGAAGCACAAGTACACCTTCACCACTTACACACTCGGCAGTCACAAAACCGTGACCATACACACCGGCAAGGGCGCCAACACGGCCGCCAACCGGTATCAGGGCCGTTCCGCTTACGTCTGGAACAACGACAAGGACGCGGCCACGCTCAGATCTTCCAAGGGCACCAAGATCGACACCTGCTCGTACAACTCGACGCGGGTCGCGTACAAAATGTGCTGACGGCACGCCCGCCGAGTAGGGCGCGGCGGGCAACCGGGAGGGGCGGCGGAGCGGCGTTACGGGTCGCCGCCCCACCCGCTTTCGGGGGGATGTTTGGCATCCATGCCGCATCAAAGCCGCAAAGGCGAACAGCGGGCGAGACGGCGATAGCAGGTATTTGACACGCCGGGAAAGCCACTCGTAGAGTCAGCCCCCGTCAACTCCGAGTAATTCCCAAGCCAAGGACAGCACAGGGCGGAATTTCCGTTTTGGCGCGTTCCGAGAGCCGTGACCACCCCCGCCCCACCGGGGAGACGGCGTCTACTGGCGACTGACACACGCGCCGACGATGGAGACTGAGGACGGGGATGCACGGTGAGTAGCCGGCACCAGCGCGAGCCACGAAAGAAGCCGCGGAACCCGTCCTTCGAAGGACGGTACATCTGGCACTCCGCGGCCGACGACCGGCAGTTAGCGGACGCCTGCGTGGATGTGCAGGCAGGCCGCTATCTGAGCGCCTCCGAAACCCTGCGCGCGACCGGGGACGACTTCGGGTTGCGCGCACACCGGTCCCTGGTACTCGCGTCCGAGGCATGGGACTCGGATCTGACGGAGCGTTGGGTCGCCGAGGAGCCGTGCGCCGAGTCGGCGCTGCTGTGGGCCCGGGTCGCCGTCCTGCGGGCGCTGCGCGCCGCGGATGCCAAGGACGACCGCGCCACCGCTCTGTCCCGGATCGCCCTGGCCGCCTGCCAGCAGGCGGCCAACCAGGCGCCGCAGGACCCGACTCCATGGGTCGCCCAACTCGCACTGGCCCGCTTCCATCGGTCCTTCGACCCAGCCCCACAAGGCTTGTTGACCGCGCCGTCCGGACCCTGGCGGCTGATGTCCCACATTCTGCGGCTCGACCCCTGGAACCGCGAAGCACACCACCGCTTCCTGTCCATCTACTTCCCCCGCCACGGCGGCAAGGCGTCCGAAGTCTGGGACGTGGCCGCCTTCCTGAGCCAGCGGGCCCCGAGCGGATCACCACTGTCGCTGCTTCCGCTGGTGGCCCTGGTCGAGAACTACAACCCGTCGACACCACTCGCCTACAAGATGTGGGAGCAACCGCCGTGGAGCACAGCGGCGTTGAGCATTTACCACAAGTGGCTCCCGCATGTGCCCGGTTACCGGTTCACACCGGTGGTGGATCTGTCGTACCTCGCGCACGCGCTGGTCATGGCGCGCAAGGAGTTCGAGGCGCGGGCGACCTTCATGTTGATGGGCCCGTATGCCTCACGCATGCCCTGGAGCGCGTTCGGCGCCCCGGAGGAACAGCTCACGAAGGCCCGCGAGGCGTGCGGCCTCACCGTGCCCGGCGGTCCGTGAGCCCATACCGGTACCGGTCGACCAGAATCCCACCAGAATGGACGGTTTGTATGTCTGACCCAGCAGTGACCAGCCGCGCGAGGAGAACGGACCAGGCGGCACCGATCGCCCTCGACGACGACGCCACGCTGCACGCGATGGGCTATCCGCGCAAATTGACCCGGCGATTTCGGGCATTCGACAATTTCGCGATATCTTTCACCATCATCAACATCATTTCCGGCATCTTCTCGGCGTTCGGCATGGGAATGGCCGGCGGTGGGCCGCGCATCCTGATCTTCGGCTGGATCGGCGTGTCGGTCATGGTGCTCTTCATCGGGGCCGCCATGGGCGAGATCGCCTCGGCCTACCCGACCAGCGGTGCGCTCTACTTCTCCGCGGGCAAGCTCGCCAAACGGCACAACGGCGCCTGGGCCTGGTACACCGGCTGGTTGAACTTCATCGGCCAGGTCGCGGGCACCGCCGCCACCGACTACGCCGGCGCGACGTTCATCCAGTCGTACATGGCCATGCAGTGGGACTACACGCCCACGCTGAAGAAGACCGTGCTGATCACCGCGGCCATCCTGCTGCTCCACGCGCTGCTCAACACCTACACGGTGCGGTTGGTCGCCCTCATCAACCGGATATCCGTGTGGTGGCTGATCATCGGCCTGCTGGTGATCGTGATCTCGCTGATCTCGGTGCCGTCGCACCACCAGCACGCGAGCTACGCCTTCCACTACGTCAACACCACCGGCTTCCACAGCGCGATCTACGCCGGGTTGCTCGGTCTGCTGGTGACCAGCTGGACCTTCACCGGTTTCGACGGCAGCTTCCACATGTCCGAAGAGACCGTCCAGGCCACCGTCAACGCCCCCAAGGGCATCGTGCGCGCCATCGGCTACTCGGCGCTCACCGGCCTGATCCTCATGGTCGCCCTGGTGTACTCGATCCGTGACTACGGCTCCGAGGTCACGTCGTCCGCCCCGCCGGTCCAGATCCTGCTCGACGCGCTCGGCCAGGGTCTGTCCAAGGCGATCCTGGTCATCATCATCGGCGCCATGCTCTTCTGCGGCCTGGCCAACATGACCTCCAACACCCGCATGATCTTCGCGTTCTCGCGGGACGGCGCCATGCCCGGTTCGCGGCTGTGGCACTCCGTCTCCCCGCGCACCCGCACGCCCGTCAAGGCCGTCTGGCTGGCCGCGGCCTCGTCGCTGGTGCTGGTGCTGCCGGGCTGGTGGTCGCACACCGCGTTCAGCGCCGTGGTCAGCGTCAACGTGGTGGGCCTGTTCCTCTCCTACGGCATCCCGATCTTCCTGCGGCTGCGGCTGAAGGACGACTTCCAGGCCGGACCGTGGCACCTCGGCCGCTGGAGCAAGCCGATCGGCATCGTCGCAGTACTGTGGATCATCACCAGCAACGTGCTGTTCATGCTGCCGCAGGCCACTCCGATCACCGCGAGCACGTTCAACTACGCACCGATCGCACTCGCGGTGGTCCTGGTGATCGCGACGCTGTGGTGGTTCGCCACGGCCCGCAAGTCCTTCCACGGACCGGTCAGTTACGGCGGTCCCGACGAGGTCGCGGCAATGGACCTGGTCTGAGGAGCCGCGCTGATCACGCCGGCGAACCGGACCAGGCAGTAGTCCAGCGGAGACCGGCGCCACGCCGGCGGACCGGCACCATGCCGGTGGAAGGAGAGGAACACGTGCGGGACGACCTCATCGTCACCCAGGCGACGGCTGCCGAGTGGGACGAGATCGTGGCGTGGACCGCCGACGAGGGCTGGAACCCCGGCCACGGCGACGCGGCCCACTTCCTCCCCAGCGATCCGGCCGGTTTCTTCGTCGGCCGGCTGGACGGCCGCGTCGTGTCGGCCGTCTCGGTCGTCGTGTACTCCCCCGAGTACGCCTTCCTCGGCTACTACCTGGTCCATCCCGGCCACCGCGGCACCGGGCTCGGCCTCGCAACCTGGAACGCCGCGCTGCCCCACGCCGAGGGCCGGGTGATCGGTCTCGACGGGGTTCCGGCGCAGCAATCCACTTACGCGCGCGCCGGGTTCATCCCGGCCTACCGCAACATCCGCCACACCGGCCGTCCCCGCACGGCCGGTGCGGCGGCGGACCCCGCCGCGCTCGCGGTGGAACCGCACCACCTCCAGGCGATCGCGCAGTACGACCGCGACTGCTTCCCCGCCGCCCGCCCCGACTTCGTGTCCCGCTGGATCTCCGCTGCCGGCCACACGGCCCGGGTACTTTTCGGCGCCGACGGCCGCGTCCGCGGGTACGGCGTCATCCGCCCGGCGCACCAAGGCCACCGCGTCGGGCCGCTGTTCGCGGACACCCCCGAAGAGGCCGGCATCCTCTTCGACGCCCTCGTCGCCGCGTTGCCGCCCGGGGCCGAGGTGGCCATCGACATCCCAGACCTGTACCCGGCCGCCGCGAAGCTCGCCGCCGACCGCGGTCTGGCCGCCAGTTCGGAGTGCCTGCGTATGTACACCGGCCCCGTACCGGCGAGCCGCGTCGATGCGGTCTACGGCACCACGACCCTCGAACTCGGCTGACCCGCAAGGCCGATCAGCAGCTCGGCCGCTCGCCGCTGACCGCTGACCGCTCACCGACCAGCAGCAGCGACAGGTCGGTGACCATCGGCTCGGGCCTGCTGCCCAGCCGGAACGCGATGCGGTACGGCGTGGCCGGGATGCCGCCCTTCTTCACGGTCCCGGTCCAGTACGAGATGTCGGTGCCCGGGTAGATCTTCCGGACCGGCTCGCACACCGACGGGTCGATCTCGACGGCGTCGATGGCAAGGTACGCCTCGCACTCCAACGGGATCGCGGACCACAGGAGTTGGTCGCCGGCCCGGACCACGGTGCGCAGCAGCTCGGTGCCGTGGCCGGTCGAGCCGGCCGCCTTCCCGGTGTCGTACATGTACAGGTTGCGGTGCAGTCCGTCCGCGGCGAGCGCGCCCACCACGTCGATCACCGCGGCGATCGAGATCGGCCGCCGGTCGGTCTCCCGGCCCCGGCCGCCGTCGGCCGAACCCGCCCCGCTCGTCATGTGCTTCGCCGCGGTCATCGCCGATCCCCTTCCGGATTACGGCAGTTCGCCGCATCTGGGCCGAGCCCGACGGCCGCCCTGATCGGCAGCGGCCCGAGCCCGGCCTTCGTGAACCCGTTGCGCTTCGGGGCGGTCCTGATCCGGACCGCCGAGTCGTATGCCAACCGCGCCGGCTCCCACCTCCACTGCCCGTCGCTCTCCATGGGTTCGTGCAACTCGATCCGCATCGTGTAGCCGTACGTGCCCGGCCGGGTGGTGTCCACGGACGCGGACCAGTACCAGCCGTCGGTGACCTGGTCGGGCGAGCCGTAGACCGCCGGGTGGAGCACGCCCTTGTCGACCGCCTCACCGGAGATGGCGCCGAGTGCCGGCTCGGGGTGGGCGTGGCCCGCGGGGAACCGGCCGGGCTTCGGGGTGTACAGCGCACCGGTGATGTCGGACGCGGAGACGGAAGCGGACTAGGACGCGGCAGCCGTGTGCGTGGCGGAGGGCTGCCCGGACGGCGGCGGCACGGGAGGCGACGCGGGGAGGAAGGGCTGGAGCATCCGCCGCAGGTCCGCCTCGCCGAGGATGCGCAACGCGCGGGCGGCGATCCTGCCTTGCGTGTCGATCACGACGGTGGCCGGCACGCTCTGCGGATTGACGCTGTTCCTGGGGAACTTCAGCACCTGTCGCCCGGACGGGTCGAACAGGCTCGGGTAGGGCAACGCGAACCGCTTCGCGAAGGCCGCGCCGTTCGTCCGGGAGTAGTCGCGGGTGTCGATGCCGAGGAACCGCACGCCCTGCGCGCGGGTGGACGCGGCGACCGCGGCCAGCCCGGGCGCCTCGGCGCGGCAGGGCCCGCAGTTGCTGGACCAGATGTTGATCACCACCACGTGGCCCTGGTACGCGGCGAGGCTGTCACGGCCGCCGCTCAGCGTGGTACCCGTCAGGTCGGGAGCAGCGACGCGCCGGGCCGCGGCGATCGGCGCGAGGTCGTCGGAACCGGCCGACGCGGAACCGCCGTTGCCGCCACCACCCCCGCACGCGGCGAGCAGGGGGCAACGGCCAGCGCGGCGAGCAGCGTTCGCGGGGTACCGCTCCGCCGCGTCCGGACAGACCGGCGCGGCGCTCCCGAACGAGGAATCCGGATCACGCCGCCCAGCCTCGCACAGCGCCCGAACTCACCCGCGCCCGGGCCTGGTTCGGATGACCGTGGTGAGCGTGCACGTGCGGATCCGCGGCAGCCCGTTGGCCGCCATCAGGCCCTTCGAAGAGCAGAGTGAAGATCGGCGCCTGCGGCCGGTCGTGGGCACGCGCGGCGCGTGGAAGGTCACGGCAGCGTCAGCACCCGCGGGCCGGACTCGGTGATGGCGACGGTGTGTTCGATGTGCGCGGCGCGACTGCCGTCGGTGGTGCGCAGGGTCCAACCGTCGGCGTCGGTGACATAGGCGTCGCGCCCGCCGGACATCAGCATCGGCTCGATCGCCAGCGTGAGGCCGTGCCGCAGCGGGAAGCCTCGGCCCGGACGGCCGCGGCCCGGCACGTGCGGGTCCTCGTGCATCCGCCGCCCGATGCCGTGGCCGCCGAAGTCCGCGGGCATCCCGCAGCCGACCGAGCGGGCCACCTCGCCCACCGCGTACGAGATATCGCCGATCCGGTTGCCGACCACGGCGGCCGCGATCCCCGCGTCGAGCGCGCGCCGCGTGGCGTCGATCAGCGCGGTGTCCTCGGGGCGGGGCGTGCCGACGATGAAGCTGATCGCGGCGTCGCCGGTCCAGCCGTCGAGTTCGGCACCGCAGTCGATGCTGACCAGGTCGCCGTCACGCAGCCGGTAGCCGTTCGGGATGCCGTGCACGACCGCGTCGTTGACCGACGCGCAGATCACCGCGGGGAACGGCACGGGCGCGAACGACGGCCGGTACCCGAGAAACGGCGAGGTCGCGCCCGCCTCGGCCAGCACCGTACGGGACGCCTCGTCCAGTTCGGTGAGTGCCACACCGACCGCGGCGGCCGACCGCGCGGCGTCGAGCGCGTTGGCCACCACCCGTCCGGCCTCGCGCATCGCGTCCAGTGCCGCGTCCGTCTTGATCTCGACCATGAAGCGCGCCTCACCATTCTCATACCGGATAAGTATCCCGGTATTAGTATCACGTCCATGGTGCGAAATCCCCTGACCCCCGAGGAGCGAGCCCGCGGCGAACGCCTCGGCGCCCTGCTCCGCGCAGCCCGCGGCGACCGGAGCATGACCGCCGTCGCGGCCGCAGCCGGCATCTCCGCGGAGACGCTGCGCAAGATCGAGACCGGCCGCGCCCCCACCCCGGCCTTCTTCACGATCACCGCCCTCGCCGCCGCCCTCGGTCTGTCCGCCGACAGCCTGGCCGCCGGCTGCGCCACGCCGGAGCCCGAAGCCCTGACCGCCTAGCGCCCAGTTCCCAGTTCCCAGCTCCCACCCAGCGGATCATCCGACCGGTGCGGGCGGGCGTCGTTGCGCCCGCCGGCGGGACGGCGGGATCCGACGAACAACGAGCGGGCCCGGCCGCGACCACGTTTGCCCAAAACGGTCCGGCAGAGCGGGCGTGGGAAGAACCCGCCGCAGGACACCGCACCTCCACCGCCGCCGTCACAACCGCCTCGCCGCCGCCATCGCCGCCGCGACCCGGCTCCGGCACTGACTCCGGTACCGGCTCCGGCGCGGGCTTCTGGCTCCGACTCCGACTCCGGCACCGCTCCGCTCCGCTCCGATCCGATCCGCCGGACAGAACCTGGGCGGCGCGACGCTCGAAAACCAGTGGAACAGCGCCGCCGTGCGCCGCTACCGTGCTGCCGGCCCAATTCGTCCAGGCAAGGACGCACCGTTGTACACCCTGTGAGACCTCCCGAGCGCTGATCTGTTGCGCGTCGCCATGTGCGCCGCGCCTCTTTTTGCTGCGGACTTCTCACTGAAACCGGTGTACTTCTGTGCTCGAAAACTGGGTGGTCGCACCCACCTGCCTGCCGCTCGTCCGCCGCCGTTGCCATGCGTGCGGCTCCGATCGTTTCCGGGCAAACGGCAAATTTCGTGTCAACGCCAACCACAAGCTCATCGACGCCTGGCTCCTCGCGCTCTGTACCGCTTGCGAGGAAACCGCCAAGCTCACGGTCCTGGAGCGGGTGAAGGTGCGCTCCATACGGCCTGAGCTGCTGGACCGGCTGCATGACAACGACCTTGCCCTGGCAGCCGAGTTGCTCCAGGACCCGGTCGTACGGCGCCGCAATCGCATCGCCCTCGACTGGGACGACGCCTGGCGCCTCGACACCGGCGGATCGGATCGCCCGGACCGCGAGGCGATCGACGTCTCGGTCCACTTTGCGGCGCGGATCCCCGTCCGGCCGGTACGGCTGATATCCGACGGCTGCGGCCTTTCGCGGGCCGAGGTCGAGCGACTGATCACGGAGGGGAAGATCGTTTCGGCGGTCCGGCTGACCGGCAAGCTCTCCGGCGACTTCACCTTCATGCTCAAAAGCTGAGTCCGGAACCCGGGACCCCAGGCCCCCGGGACCCCGGGACCTGAGCCCGGAACCTGGGCCCGTCCGGCAATGATCCGCCGAACGGGCCCCAGGAGTTCCACCGACGGAG
>NZ_JACEGK010000194.1:0-13152 GCF_056859195.1 Streptomyces sp. NH27 | reverse complement strand
CCCGCCGGGCGCACTCCCGCGGCGCGGAACCCGGGGGCTCCGGGAACTGCGGGGACTCCAGGGGCTACGACGGGGCGCACGACGGGGACGCGGACCCCGGCGAACCGGACCCCCGCGCAGCGGAGGTCCGGCGCTCCCGATTCCCGGCGGCGGCTGCTCCGTCAACGGCTGTTCGTGTTCGTGATCGTCACGCTGATCGCGGCTGCCTGTATCGCGGTTCTTCAAGCGGCGTGACACCGCCGGTGCGAGGTTGCGCCTTAGTGCGCCGCGCGCGTTCGACTGGTACGACCCGGCCACCCATGCCGCCGCGCTCGACGGGGTCGACCGCGTCTACCTCCTGCCGCCCCTGGGCGACGCCGACTCGGCGGCGGTGATGCTGCCGTTCCTCCGGCAGGCGCGCGTCGCCGGTGTCCGGCGCGCGGTGCTGCTCAGGTCCTCGGCCATCCCCGAGGGCGGCCCGGCGGTCGGCGCGGTACACCGGTCCCTGCCCGAACTGTTCGACCAGTGGGCGGTGTTGCGACCGTCGTGGTTCATGCAGAACTTCACCGGCACGCACGCCCACGCGGTGAGCATCCGCACGAAGGGCGTCATCCGGAGCGCGACCGGGAGCGGCCTGGTCGGCTTCGTCGACGCCGGGGACATCGCGGCCGTCGCCGCACATGCCCTGACCGACGCGCACGCCCCGAACACCGATCTCGTCCTCACCGGACCCGAGGCGCTCGGCTACGACGACATCGCCGCGATCGTCACCGAGGCAACCGGCCGGCGCGTAGTCCACCAGCGGCTGTCCCCCGAGCAGGTGCGCGACCACCACGCGCAGGAGATGCCGATGGAGTTCGCCGCGATGCTGGCGGACATGGACCGCGCCATCGCCGAGGGCGCCGAGGACCGCGTCACCGACACCGTCCAGCGCGTCACCGGCCGGCCCGCGCGCACCTTCCGCGCCCTGCTCGGAGCGACCCCGGCCGGGTAGCAAGGGGGTTCGGGCACCCCTAGGCACGGGCACAGATGTCCGATATGTTAACAAGCGCTTGCTTAGAGAACGGGTGACGGGACAGACGGGAAGGACGGCAGCGCGATGGCCAGGAGCCGGGAAACGGAGGACGGCGCCGTGGACGCGGCGGAGCTGCGCGGGAAGGCACGGGAACTGCTGGCCGCGCACCCGCCGGGAGCCGGTGCCCCCGGGGAGTTCCTGCGGGCGCGGTTCGACGCGGGCCTGGCGTGGGTGCACTTCCCGCAGGGCCTCGGCGGCCTCGGCGCACCGCGGGCGCTCCAGCCCGTGGTGGACGCGGAACTCGCCGCGGCGGGCGCGCCCGACAACGACCCGCGCCGCATAGGCATCGGCCTGGGCATGGCCGCGCCGACCATCCTCCGCTACGGCACGAAGGAGCAGAAGCAGCGCTTCCTGCGCCCGCTGTGGACCGGGGAGGAGGTGTGGTGCCAGTTGTTCTCCGAGCCGGGCGCCGGATCGGACCTGGCCGGGCTGCGCACCCGGGCGGTCCGCGAACCGGACGGCGGCGACTGGATCGTGGACGGCCAGAAGGTGTGGACGTCCAGCGCCCATACCGCGCGCTGGGCGATCCTCATCGCCCGTACCGACCCCGACGTGCCCAAGCACCAGGGCATCACGTACTTCGTGTGCGACATGATCGACCCGGGCGTGGAGGTCAGGCCGCTGCGCCAGATCACCGGCGAGGCGGAGTTCAATGAGGTCTTCCTGACCGGGGTGCGCATACCCGACGCGCACCGGCTGGGCGAGGTCGGCGACGGCTGGCGGGTCGCGCAGGCCACCTTGATGAACGAGCGGGTCGCGATCGGTGGCATGGTGCTGCCCCGCGAGGCGGGCATGGTCACGGGTCCCGCGGCGGCCTGGCGGGAGCGGCCGGAGCTGCGTACGCCCGAGCTGCACGACCGGCTGCTGTCCGCGTGGGTCGACGCGGAGGTGGCGCGGCTGTCCGCGGAGCGGGTCCGCCAGCAGCTCGCGGTCGGCTCACCCGGGCCGGAAGGCGCGGGCCTGAAGCTCGCCTTCGCCCGGCTGAACCAGCGGATCAGCGGCCTGGAGGTCGAACTCCTCGGCGAGGACGGCCTGCGCTACGGCGACTGGACGATGGCCCGCCCGCGCAGCGTCGACTTCTACGGCCACGACGCGGGCTACCGCTATCTGCGGGCGAAGGGCAACTCCATCGAGGGCGGCACCTCGGAGGTCCTGCGCAACATCATCGCCGAGCGGGTGCTGGGACTGCCCGCGGAACCGCGTACCGACAAGGACGCCGCCTGGAAGGACCTGCCCCGATGACCTCGCCGACCCAGCCCGCCGCCGACCGGATCCGCTCCGCGGCCCATACCCAAACCGTGGCTCCGGCTCAGGCTCAGACCCAAGCTCCGGCTCCGGCTCCGAACCTGCTCTACTCCGACGTCGAGGACGACCTGCGCGCCGCGGTACGCGACCTGCTCGGCGACCGTTGCCCGCCGGACGCGGTGCTCGCCCGGGCGGAGGCCGAGCAGCCGTACGACCCCGAGCTGTGGCGGCTACTCGCGGCCGAACTCGGCCTCGCCGGGCTGCTGGTGCCCGCGAAGCTGGGAGGTCAGGGCGCGACCGCGCGCGAAGTGGCCGTCGTACTGGAGGAGTTGGGCGGCGCGGTGGCGCCGACACCGTTCCTCGGCAGCGCGGTGCTGGCCACCTCGGCGCTGCTCGGCTGCGACACCGCGGACGAGGCGGTCGCTGACCTGCTGGGGCGGCTGGCCGCCGGCGGGACGAGCGCGACCCTGACCGTACCCCTGTCGGCGGCGCCCGGCGGCGGCTTCCCGACGACCGTACGAGCCGACACCGAGGGCCGGTTGACCGGGCGGGTGACGAGCGTCGCGGACACGCCCGGCGCGAGCGTGCTGGTGGTGCCCGCGGTCGGCCCGGACGGCCCGAGCCTTTACGAAGTGGCCGCGGCGGACGCCTCGGTCGAACGGTTCAACTCGCTGGACCTCACCCGTCCGCTTGCCGACGTCACCTTCGACGGCAGCTCCGCGCGGCCACTGCCCGCCGACGACGCGGCCGCCGCACTGGATACGGCGCTGCTGACCGGTGCGGGCCTGCTCGCCTCGGAACAGCTGGGCGTGGCGCAGTGGTGCCTCGACGAGACGGTCCGCTACCTCGGGCAGCGGCACCAGTTCGGGCGGGTGGTCGGCTCGTTCCAGTCGCTCAAGCACCGGCTGGCCGACCTGTGGCTGGAGGTCGTCTCGGTACGGGCCGCGGCGCGCGCCGCGGCCGACGCGCTCGCGACCGGCTCCCCCGACGCGCCGGTGGCCGCCGCGGTCGCCCAGTCGTACGCGGCCGGCGTCGCGGTGCACGCGGCCGAGGAGGCAGTGCAACTGCACGGTGGGATCGGCATGACGTGGGAGCACCCCGCGCACCTCTACCTCAAACGTGCGAAGGCCGACGAGATCGCACTGGGCACCCCGGGCCGCCACCGCGCCGCACTCGCCGCACTGGTGGCGCTTCCCCCGCCCAACTGACGCCGCGTCCGGGGCCGTTTGTCGAACCACCTGCCACCCCCGCCCCAAGGTCGCG
Source organism: Streptomyces sp. NH27 (assembly GCF_056859195.1). NCBI lineage: Bacteria > Bacillati > Actinomycetota > Actinomycetes > Kitasatosporales > Streptomycetaceae > Streptomyces > Streptomyces sp. NH27. The sequence continues at coordinate 9,590 of NZ_JACEGK010000194.1, read as the reverse complement.
ACACACCGTTGTGTGATAATCACGCCGCGCGCTGGCAAGATGACACGCGGTATTGGCTATGTGTCGGTCCTGCGCGGCCGACAGCGAAAGGGCCCAATGGTTCAGCCGGACGGAGACGGCAACTTCAGCGGGATAGACCCACAGCAACTCTGGGACATGATCAACTCGATCAAGAACAGGACCAGTTGGGACGGCAACGGCAGCGGTGCTCCGCTGGTGGCGAGTTGGATGAGCCAGGCGCAGAGGATCGGCCTCGACGCCACCCGGCTCAACACGATCAACAAGCACTTCTCCTGGGCCCAGGACCAGTTGCCGATGCTTCGCCGCCGGCACAGTCTGGCGGCAGCCGCGGCCAAGGAGGAGAGCGACTTCGGGGCCACGGGCATGGTCACCGCGGGATCGGGCGACCTCGGGAAGTACAAGACCCAGGGCGCCGCGCAGAAGGCCGGCAAGAACGCCGCGAAGAAGTACAAGGACGGCGACATCACCACCCAGCAGTACCTGCAACTCATGCAGCAGAACGAGGACGACCCGGACTTCGCGGCCGCCTCCTGCAAGGAACTCGGCCAAGCGCGGCTGGCGGAGCTGGAGCAGTCCTCCAGCGAGCTGGACAGCGACAATCCGGACGCCGGACACTCCGTGTTCGCCAACTTCGTGGCCACCTCCATGCGTGGTGGCATGCAGTACAAGGACTCCGCGGGCCATGAGGACATCAGCTTCCTCGCCCCGCTGCTCACCGAGGCGAACTTCCCCGCCGACGTCCTGACCGACCTGGGCACCCAAGCCCTCGCCCCGGGCAACACCATGTACTCCGACCAGGTATGGAAGGCGCTGGCCGCCGATCCCAAGGCCGCGACTCAGTTCGTGCACAATAACGCCGACATCCTGCCCACCTTCATGCAGTCGGACTCCGAGCACCGTGGTGGACTGATCAATCCGAAAGCGAAGGACTTCGCCACCGTCATCGAGGCAGGCACCATCCCAGGTCCAGGGGCGGATGCGAACATGGCCGCGGACAACACCACCAAGTTGGGCAAGTACTACGCCAACCATCAGGACGACCACACGCACCCGGAGATCCAGCAGGTCTTCGCCGATGACATCAAGTACTACTGGTCCGACGTGCAGGCGTCCCTGACCGATCCCGCACCAGCTCCCCTCGGCCCCGGGCACGTCGATGTCTCCAACGCCGACTGGGAAGGCTTCATCCACGAGTCGATGCAGAACCCGAAGTCCACCGCTGAGTTGCTGTCGTACAGTCAGGAGATGGCTGATCAGCTCTCTGACAGCGACACCGACAACGTGTGGACACAAAACGCCTCCGGCATCCTTGAGGGCACCTTCGGTTTCGAGGCGACCACTGTCTATCAGGAGAAGAAGGCCGCCGGCGACGCGGACGCCGAAAAGTGGCAGGACACCGTGAGTGAACAGCTCAGCAAAGCCGCCGAGGCCGGTGTGGATATCGCCTTCGAACCCGGCGAAGCCGGCAAGACCGTCTCCAAGGCTGTGATCAACGACGTCCTCGACACGCTCAACAAGCACATCGTGAAGATCAACCCCAAGGACATGGGCTCACCGCCCTCCACTGCCACGTGGCAGCACGACTGGAATCAGGGTGCGCACCAGCAGTATGCGAAGAACCACAATCTCGGCAATCCGCAGCAATACGCGGACATGTATACAGGCGGCAAGCCGTTCCTCTCCGATGACGGCCGTCTCATCGCCCATGCCACCCCGGCTCAGAGGCAGGCTTACAACGAATGGCTCAAGGATCCCGCAGTTGGCAACGCACTGGACAAGAACTTCCTCAACCGCAACGGCTCCCGTGTCGACGCCCTGACCGGAGTCAAGTGAACATGATCCGGCGCCTGCCCCTGCTCGCTTTGTCCCTCGTACCCCTCCTCGGCGTCACCGCCTGCAGCGACGGCGGTTCGGGCTCATCGCGCAACCCCCAGTCCGTTCGGTCCTCGCTGGCAAAGACGTACTGGAAGGTCAACGCCGCGATGCCTTCGGCAATCGACATGGATGCCGGCCGGGGCAAGTTCATCAAGTGCTCGGCCGACAAACCGAAGTTGGCCGTCTACCAGATCGAGAACATGATCGACGCCAAGGACGACTCGACGACGGCGGCTCAGCTCTTGGCGCGGGTGAAGACCGCGCTGGCACCCCAGGGATGGAAGATCGGCCTTGACAAGGTCCAGCCGAGTCCGACCGAGAGCGCGACCATGTCCAAGACGACTGGCTACGTGGCGAACAAGGACGGCATGCAACTGCAACTGCTGATCCAGGAGCGGACCCCCGACGTCCCGGCGGGCGGCTTCATGGACCTGTACAGCGGTTGCGCCAAGCTCGGGAAAGACCAGAAGAACATCCTGGCCAAGTACGCCCCGGGCGCCTCGGTGGACCTCTACCAGCCAACGAAGACCAATCCGCACCCCCTCCCGACCGGCCCGACCATGGCGCCATAGTCAGGAGCCCTCACCCCACGCGTGCCACCGCACACACCACCAACGGGAGGAAGCACTCACCATGGCCGACAAGAAGGTGCCCAGCCCCATGTGGCAGGCGCTCAGTGACCTCAACACCGAGGTCCAGAAGGACCTCGCGACCGTGAACGGCTCGCTAAAGGACGCCGACAAGCGAATGGCCGGCGGCAAGGGCGACGTGTGGGTCGGCGCCACCGCACGCGACTGGGCGAAAGACCTCACCGGAGCGGCCCACGACGTCACCACCCAGGCCAACGGCTTCGCCGAGTACGTCAGCCGCGAACTGGCCGCGCACCCCAAGGAAGTCACCCAGACCGAGGCCGACAACGAACGCCGCATGCTCGCCGGACGGATGGGCTGACAACCTGCCCTCTCCAGAGCACCGCACGCGATGTTCCTCGAGCGCGACCACGGACGTGTCGCAGCCATCACAGGAAGCTGAGAACGTATGAAACCCCGTGGCCGCGCCACCACTTGGGCCGCACTGCCCGCCGTCACCCTCACCTTCGCGGTGGGCGGGTGCGGCGGCAACGGCATTAGCAGCGCCGACGGTATAAAGCAGGCGACGGAGGTCCGGGCCTCGACTGCCGGGGTGTACTGGAAAGCCCGCAGCACGATGGCGGCCTCGCTCCACCTCGACACACCCGAGGGCAGTGGCAACTTCGTCGCCTGCTCCAAGAACGAGAAGAACGGCAAGGGCGCCGTGAAGTACGACCTCTCCGACTACCTCGACCCTGAGAACAAGCTGACGATGGCCCAGTTGGTGTCCGGTGTGGAGAACGGGCTGAAGCCGCTGGGGTGGACCTTCACCAGACAGTCCATCCCCACGAAGAGCATGCCGGACGCCAAGAACGAGAAGCTGTACGGCTGGGCCGCGCACAAAGGGGACTTCACCATCGAACTCACCTTCCATGAGGCGAGCAAGGGAAAGTCGGCCGCCGGCTACTTCGACGTGCTCAGCGCGTGCAAGAGGTACGGCAAAGCCCAGAAGAAGCTGCTCTCCCAATACGCCAACGGCAACAGCTTCGACACGTACGATCCGATGCCCGGAACGCCGCAGCCCGTTCCGACTGGCTTCCCCAGCCCCGCCTTGTAACGAATTGGCAGGCCGCCCTCGCAAGGTGGGCCACTTCATGGACCGGCAGCCCGCCGGGCGGACCGCCGAACGCCTAACAACCGAGCGCACCACCACCGCACACACCACCAACGGGAGGAAGCACTCACCATGGCCGACAAGAAGGTGCCCAGCCCCATGTGGCAGGCGCTCAGTGACCTCAACACCGAGGTCCAGAAGGACCTCGCGACCGTGAACGGCTCGCTAAAGGACGCCGACAAGCGAATGGCCGGCGGCAAGGGCGACGTGTGGGTCGGCGCCACCGCACGCGACTGGGCGAAAGACCTCACCGGAGCGGCCCACGACGTCACCACCCAGGCCAACGGCTTCGCCGAGTACGTCAGCCGCGAACTGGCCGCGCACCCCAAGGAAGTCACCCAGACCGAGGCCGACAACGAACGCCGCATGCTCGCCGGACGGATGGGCTGACAACCTGCCCTCTCCAGAGCACCGCACGCGATGTTCCTCGAGCGCGACCACGGACGTGTCGCAGCCATCACAGGAAGCTGAGAACGTATGAAACTCCGTGGCCGCGCCACCACTTGGGCCGCACTGCCCGCCGTCACCCTCGCTTTCGCGGTGAGCGGATGCGGGGGTGGCCTGAGCAGCACGGAAGGGACGAAGCGGGCGAAAGAGGTCCGGGCGAAGGCCGCGCAGACATACTGGACGGTCCGCACCGCGCTGCCGGCCTCGCTCCACCTCGACGAGCCTTACGGAAAGGGCCGCTTCGTCGCGTGCACCAAGACCGATAAGAACGGCAAGGGAGCGGTGAAGTACGACCTCTTTGACTATCTGGTTCCGGTGAAGGCCAAGCTGACGATGGCGCAGTTGCTGTCAGGGGTGGAGAGCGGCTTGAAGCCGCAGGGGTGGACCTTCACCCCGTACACCGTTCCTCGCTCGGCCATGCCGGACCCGGAGAATGAGGAACTCCACGGCTGGCGGGCTCACAAGGGCGACCAGACGATCAACCTCACCCTGCACGAAGCCCGCAACGGCATGTCCGCCGCAGGGAACTTCGATGTCCTCGCCGGCTGCGAGAAGTACGGCGGCGCCCAGAAGAAGCTGCTCGCGGACTACGCCACCGGAGACAGCCGGGACGATTACCGGCCCACGTCCACCGCCGACCCCACACCCATTCCCACCGGGTTCCCGACCCCCATGTGAACCCTCCCGCACTGGGCGGCCGGCCCCGACCGCACGCGCCTGGGCGAGGGACCTGACCGGGGCGGCCAACTACGTCATCACCCGGACCGCGGCCGACAACGAACGCCGCATGCTCGCCGGACGGATGGGCGGACCGCGGCCCACCGCTCTCCCGGTCGGGCGTCAGGTGCGGGTGGTGTAGAAGGCGACCGCGGAGGCGGCGGCCACGTTGAGGGAGTCGACGCCCGCGGTCATGGGGATGGTGACGCGGGTGTCGGCGGCGCGGAGGGCCGCGGGGGTGAGGCCGTCGCCCTCGGTGCCGAGCATGAGGGCGAGCCGGGGTGGACGACGGGCGGCGAGGTCGTCGAGGGGGATCGCGTCGTCGGACAGGCAGAGGGCCGCGAGCAGGAAGCCGTGGGCGCGCAGGAGTTCGAGGTCGTGCGGCCAGTTGTCCAGCCGGGTCCAGGGGACGGAGAAGACCGCGCCCATGGAGACCTTGACGGCGCGCCGGTAGAACGGGTCGGCGCAGCGCGGGCTGAGCAGGACCGCGTCCACGCCGAGCGCGGCGGCGGAGCGGAATCCGGCGCCGAGGTTGGCGTGGTCGACGGTGTCCTCGAAGACGGCGACCCGGCGCGGGCCGGGGCCGAGCCGGGCCAGCAGTTCGTCCACGGAGGGCAGCGGGGTGCGGGCCATCGAGGCGAGCGCGCCGCGGTGCACGTGGTAGCCGGTGACCTGTTCGGCGAGCGCGGGCGTCACTTCGTACACCGGGGCGATCGCCGCGTCGATCACGTCGCGCATCGGGCCGAGCCACTTGGCGGACAGCAGCATCGAGCGCATCGGGTAGCCGGCGGCCAGGGCGCGGCGGATCACCTTCTCGCCCTCGGCGATGAACAGCCCTTCGGCGGGTTCGCGGCGGCGGCGCAGTTCGACGTCGGTGAGGGAGGTGTAGTCGGCCAGGCGCGGGTCGGCGGGGTCCTCGACGGCGCCCGGTTCAGCCACGCGGTCCCCCACGTGTTCCCCCACTCACTCCCCCGCGCGGTCCCACCTCGGGGCCGAACGTGCCCGCCGCCCGTGCCGCCTCGGCGACCGCCCCGCCCACGGCCACCACGTCGCCGATCACGATCACCGCGGGCGGACGCACCCCCTCCTCGGCGACCCGCCGGCCGACCGTGCCGAGCGTGGCGTCCACCCGGCGCTGCGCGGCGGTGGTGCCCTCCTGGACGACGGCGACCGGGGTGTCGGCCGAGCGCCCCTGCGCGACCAGGGCCGCCGCGATCGACTCGATCCGCTCCACCGCCATCAGCAGCACCAGGGTGCCGCGCAGCTTCGCCAGCGCCGCCCAGTCCACCAGCGAGCGCGCGTCGTCCGGGGCGACATGCCCGCTGACCACGGTGAACTCGTGGGCCACTCCCCGGTGCGTGACCGGGATACCGGCGGCGGCCGGCACGCTGATCGCGCTGGAGATGCCGGGCACCACCGTCACCGGGATGCCCTCCCGGGCCAGCGCCTCCGCCTCTTCCATGCCGCGCCCGAACACGTACGGGTCGCCGCCCTTGAGCCGGACCACGGCCTTGCCCGCCTTCGCGTGCTCGACCAGCGCCGCGTTGATCGCCTCCTGCGCCATCGCCCGGCCGTACGGGATCTTCGCCGCGTCGATCACCTCGACGTGCGGGCCGAGTTCGTCGAGCAGGTCGCGCGGGCCGAGCCGGTCGGCGACGACCACGTCGGCCTCCGCGAGGAGCCTGCGGCCGCGCACCGTGATCAGGTCCGGGTCCCCCGGGCCGCCGCCGACCAGCGCGACCCCGGCGGCGCGGGCCCGATGGTGCGGCGCCACCAGCGTGCCGTCCCGCAGCCCCGCGACCACCGCGTCGCGCACCGCCGCCGAACGCCGCGGGTCGTGGCCGGTCAGCACCGCCACGGTCACCCCTTCGGTACGGCCGGTCGCCGGGGTCCACGCGGTCGCCGCGTCCGCGTCGTCGCTGCGTACGCACCACACCCGGCACTCTTCCGCTTCCGCGCTCGCCGCGGCGTTGGCCGCGGCGTCCGTGCTCGCGATCAGCGCGTACCACGCGTCCGCGAGGTCGCCCGTACGGTACTTCCGGCGCTCCCAGCGCAGTTCGCCCGCGGTCGCCATCGCCTCGACCGAAGGCGTGGCCGACGGTGACACCAGCAGGACGTCGGCGCCCGCCGAGACCAGGGCGGGCAGCCGCCGCTGGGCTACCTGGCCACCACCGATCACCACCACCCGCCTCCCGGCGAGCCGCAGCCCAACGGGGTACGCGAGGGCGTCGTCGTGCGGCATGAGGGCTCCTTGCTGTGCGGGCTTCTTACTCTACGGTTCGACGCCGTGACGGTTGCGGTGCACTGCCGGCCGCAGGCCGGTGACCTGCTTGCCGGTGACCTGCTGTGTGGGCGCCACCCAGGCGAAGCTCTGTGGGAGCGCGGGCCCCAGCCCCTGCCGGGGCGAGGCTCCCCGCAGCTGACAGCGATGACAGCGGGGAGCAGCCCGGACAGGGGCGCGCGGAACCGTGCGGCAAGCCCACCACCGGCGGGTGGTCACCGAACCGCCGGAACGGGGTAACCCGGGCGGTCCCGTTGCCGCTTACCCCTTTTCGGTGACACCCGCGGCGTCGAACGTGGCGACCTCGTGCATGACCCGCGCCGCGCTCTGGACCAGCGGCAGCGCGAGCAACGCCCCCGTGCCCTCGCCCAGCCGCAGATCGAGGTCGACCAGGGGCCGCAACCCGAGGGTGGTCAGCGCGGCGACATGCCCGGGCTCGGCGCTGCGATGCCCGGCGATGCACGCGGCGAGCACCTCGGGCGCGATCGCGCGGGCGACCAGAGCGGCGGCGCCGGCGCTGACCCCGTCGAGGATGACGGGCGTACGGAGGGCGGCGGCACCGAGCAACAGCCCGACCATCGCGGCGTGTTCGAGCCCGCCGACGGCCGCGAGGACGGCGACGGGGTCGCCAGGATCAGGTCGGTGCAGGTCGAGCGCACGCCGGACGACGTCGATCTTGCGGGTGTGCATCTCGTCGTTGATGCCGGTGCCGCGCCCGGTGACCTCGGCGGGGTCCGCACCGGTGTAGACGGAGACGATCGCGGCGGACGCGGTCGTGTTGGCGATGCCCATCTCCCCGGTGAGCAGCGCCTTGTTGCCCGCGGCCACCAGGTCGCGCGCGGTCTCGATGCCGACCTCGATCGCCTTGAGCACGTCCTCGCGGCTCATCGCGGGCCCGGCGGTGAAGTCCGCGGTACCGGGCCGTACCTTGCGCGGCAACAGCCCCGGGGTGGCGGGCAGTTCGGAGGCGACGCCGACGTCGATGACGCAGACCTCGGCGCCGACCTGGTTGGCGAAGGCGTTGCAGACCGCGCCGCCGCCGAGGATGTTGGCCACCATCTGGCCGGTGACCTCCTGCGGCCAGGCGGTCACGCCCTGGGCGTGCACCCCGTGGTCGCCGGCGAACACCGCGACCGCGGCCGGTTCCGGGATCGGCGGCGGGCACTGCCGGGACAACCCGCTGAGCTGCGCGGAGATGATCTCCAACATGCCCAGCGCGCCGGCCGGCTTGGTCATCCGCTTCTGCCGCTCCCACGCCTCGCCGAGCGCCTTCGCGTCCAGCGGGCGGATACCCCGCAGGGTCTCCTCCAGCAGGTCGTGCGGCTCCTCGCCGGGCAGCGCGCGGTTGCCGTACTCCTCGTCGTGGACGACCCAGGACAGCGGGCGCCGCTGCGACCAGCCCGCCTGCATCAGCTCGGGTTCCTCGGGGAACTCGTCGACGTACCCGACGCACAGGTAGGCGACGACCTCCAGGTGCTCGGGCAGGCCGAGTTCGGTGACCATCTGGCGCTCGTCGAAGAAGCTGACCCAGCCGACGCCGAGCCCTTCCGCGCGGGCGGCGATCCACAGGTTCTCCACGGCGAGCGCGGAGGAGTACGGCGCCATCTGCGGCTGGGTGTGCCGGCCGAGGGTGTGCCGGCCGCCCCGGGTCGGGTCGGCGGTGACCACGATGTTCACCGGGGTGTCGAGGATCGCCTCGATCTTCAACTCGCGGAACTGCCGGGCCCGCGCCTTGGGCAGGGACTTGGCGTACGCCTCGCGCTGGGCCATCGCCAGCTCGTGCATCTTCTCGCGGGTCTTCTCCGAGCGGATCACCACGAAGTCCCACGGCTGGGAGTGGCCGACGCTGGGCGCGGTGTGCGCCGCCTCCAGCACCCGCAGCAGCACGTCGTGCGGGATCGGGTCGGACCGGAAGCCGTTGCGGATGTCGCGCCGCTCGCGAATCACCCGGTGCACGGCGTCGCGCACGGCCGGGTCGTACGGTTCGGCGGCCGGCCCCTGCGGCGCGGGCTCGGCGGCGGCCGGGGCCTCGTCGGTCTGCGCGGCCTCGGGCGCGTCGGACGCCTCGGACTCCCCCGGCTCTTCGGGTGCTTCGGGTGCCGCGGGCGTTTCGGGTGCTGCGGGTGCCTCGGCGTGGTCGTCCTGCGCGGCCGGTACGTCCTCGGCGGCGACGGGCGGTACGGCCGCCGGTTCGGCTGCGGGCTCGGGCTCGGCGACGGCTTCGGGAGCGGGGGCCGGCTCGGGAGCGGCCGCGGGTTCGGCCGCGGGTTCAGTCACGGGTTCGGCCGCGGCTGCGGCTGCGGCTTCCGCTGCGGACTCAGGTGCCGCCGGCTGCGGTTCGGGCTGCTGGACCGGCTCGGCCTCCTCCACCGCGGGGGCGGCCCGGCGCTTGCCGCGGCGGCCTCGGCCGGGGGCGGCAACGGCGGCCTGCTCCGCGGCGGCCTGGTCGGGCGTGGCCACGGCGTCGGTCGTGCCGGCGGCGTCCGTGGCGGGCGCGGGCTCCGGG
>NZ_JACEGK010000193.1:0-13181 GCF_056859195.1 Streptomyces sp. NH27 | reverse complement strand
GGCCCCATCAGTCCCCTCAGTCCCCGTTCCTCGTCTGGCAACCGCCCCATCCCCGCAACACCGCCCGACGATACCGGAACGCGCCACGCCGACGGCGTCCTGTTCCACTGCCGTGACACGCGCGGTATGCAGGAGCGATGAACTCACATGGCGAGGTGGCCGGGCTGTTGCTGGCGGCCGGCGGCGGCCGGCGGCTCGGCGGCCGGCCGAAGGCACTGCTGGTCCACCGGGGGCGGCCGCTGGTGGAGCACGCGGTCGCGGTGCTGCGGGCGGGCGGCTGCGGCCAGGTGCATGTGGTGGTGGGCGCGGCGGCCGACGAGGTCCGCGAGCGCGCGGACCTGGCCGGCTGCGTACTGGTGGACAACCCGCACTGGGCCGGCGGCATGGGCTCCTCGCTGCGCGCCGGGCTCGCCTCGCTGGCCGCCGCGGCGCAGCCCCCGACCGCGGCGGTGATCGGGCTGGTGGACCAGCCGGGGGTGCCGGGTGCGGCGGTGGCGCGGGTGATCGCGGCGGGCCGAGCGGCCGACGACCTGCCGTCGGCGCTGGTCTCGGCGGTGTACGGCGGGCGCCGCGCGCACCCGGTGCTGTTCGGGGCGAGCCGCTGGGCCGGGGTGGCGTGCAGCGCGGGCGAGGACCGCGGCGCCCGGACGTATCTGCGCGAGCACGCCGAGCAGACCGTGCTCGTGGAGTGCGGGGACATCGGCGATCCCGCCGACATCGACACCCCCGCCGACCTGCGACTTCTCGACTGAAGTGGGGTACGGCGCCGGGCCGTCGGTGGATCGTCCGGATGGTACGACTACCGCACCGGCGACGGCGCACGCAGCGACGCGGTAGGGCGGCAGGCGAGGTGCCCCGCGCGGCGGGCCGGAATCCGACACCGCACGGCGTGCCACAAAACGTTGAACTTCCGCACAGCGAAAACTATGATCCACCTTGCAGAAGCGAGCGCGCTCCGGCGCGCCCCGGCACCCCGTGCCGCCCTTGCTCTACGGAGGAGTGACCCGCATGTCAGCAAGCGCGCCGTCCCCGGCCGTCGTCTCCGAGGCCGCCGGGCCCGTATCCCGCTCGGAGGAGGTGCTGACCCCCGAGGCCCTCACCTTCCTCGCCGAGCTCCACCGGCACTTCGCCGCCCGCCGCGACGAACTGCTCGCGCTCCGCAAGGAGCGTCGCGCCGAGATCGCCCGCACCGCCGCCCTGGACTTCCTGCCGGAGACCGCGCACGTCCGCGACGGCGACTGGCAGGTGGCGCCCGCCCCGGCCGCGTTGCAGGACCGCCGGGTGGAGATCACCGGCCCCACCGACCGCAAGATGACGATCAACGCGCTCAACTCCGGCGCCCCGATCTGGCTCGCCGACTTCGAGGACGCCTCCGCCCCCACCTGGGAGAACGTCATCGGCGGCCAGATCAACCTGATCGACGCCTACGAGCGCCGGATCGACTTCACCTCCCCCGAGGGCAAGAGCTACGCCCTGAAGGACGCGGCCGAACTGGCCACCGCGGTGGTGCGCCCGCGCGGCTGGCACCTCGGCGAGCGGCACCTGACCGTCGACGGCGAGCAGATCGCCGGCGGCCTGGTCGACTTCGGCCTGTACTTCTTCCACAACGCCCAGCGCCTGCTGGACCTCGGCAAGGGCCCGTACTTCTACCTGCCGAAGACCGAGTCGCACCTCGAAGCCCGGCTGTGGAACGACGTGTTCGTCTTCGCCCAGAGCTACGTCGGCATCCCGCGCGGCACCATCCGCGCCACCGTGCTGATCGAGACGATCACCGCCGCGTACGAGATGGAGGAGATCCTCTACGAGTTGCGCGAGCACGCCTCCGGGCTCAACGCGGGCCGCTGGGACTACCTGTTCTCGATCGTGAAGAACTTCCGGGACGGCGGCCCGCGGTTCGTGCTGCCGGACCGCAACGCGGTGACGATGACCGCGCCGTTCATGCGCGCCTACACCGAACTGCTGGTGCGCACCTGCCACAAGCGCGGCGCGCACGCGATCGGCGGCATGGCGGCGTTCATCCCGTCCCGGCGCGACCCCGAGGTCAACAAGGTGGCCTTCGAGAAGGTCAAGGCGGACAAGGACCGCGAGGCCGCCGACGGCTTCGACGGCTCCTGGGTGGCCCACCCCGACCTGGTGCCGATCGCCCGCGCCTCCTTCGACGCGGTGCTCGGCGACCGCCCGAACCAGAAGGACCGGCTGCGCGAGGACGTGCACGTCACCGCCGCCGAGCTGATCGACATCGCCTCGCTCGACGCCCGCCCCACCTACGAGGGCCTGCGCAACGCGGTCCAGGTCGGCATCCGCTACATCGAGGCGTGGCTGCGCGGTTCGGGCGCGGTGGCGATCTTCAACCTGATGGAGGACGCGGCCACCGCGGAGATCTCCCGCTCGCAGATCTGGCAGTGGACCAACGCCGGGGTCGTCTTCGACAGCGGCGAGAAGGCCACCCCCGAACTGGCCCGCCAGGTCGCCGCCGACGAACTCCTCGCGATCCGGGACGAGATCGGCGAGGACGCCTTCGCCGCCGGGAAGTGGGCCGAGGCGCACGACCTGCTGATCCGCACCGCGCTCGACGCGGAGTACGTCGACTTCCTGACCCTGCCCGCCTACCAGCGGCTGGTGGGGTGAGCGCGTACTGAACCCGGCGGTGCGCGGCGCGACGGCCGCGGACTGGCCGCGGCGGCCGGGCGGACCTCGGCACTCCACACCGCGCCGTGCCCGCAGCGCGCGGCGGCCGGGCACAGCGCCCCCGGGCTCCGGCGATCCGCATCGGGTCTCGGGCTCGGGGGCACTGTCGCCGGGCCCCGTTCAGGACAGGGCCCGGCCACCGGTCGGGGGCCGTCCCTCCCCGACCGGTCGTCTCGACCGGTGCCAGCCGTTTGCGCCCGTCCCGCCGGCGTCAGTTGGCTTCAAGCTGCTTGAACCGGCTCCAACTCGCCACGCCACCAAGGTCGTTCAGGCCAGCCCCGCGATGTGGGCGAGGCGGCGGGCCTCGCTGCGGGTCAGCTTCGCGATGGCGTCCTCGTCGACCCGGGTGAGCCGGCCGTCCTCCACCACCGGGCGGCCGCCCACCAGCGAGAGGGTGACCGGGGCCGCGGCGCCGAAGACCAGTGCCGCGACCGGGTCGGCGATGGACGCGTGCCCGATGCCGTCCAGCTTCCACAGCACCAGGTCGGCGAGCTTGCCCGGCTCCAGGGAGCCGATCTCCGTTGCCCGGCCCAGCACTTGGGCGCCGCCGTAGGTGCCCAAGTGCAGCGCCTGGCGGGCGTTGAGCGCCTTCTCGCCGCCGCCGAGCCGGTTGATCAGCAGCGCGTTGCGCAGTTCGGTGTGCAGCTCGCCGGACTCGTTGGAGGCGGTGCCGTCCACGCCCAGGCCGACCGGGACACCGGAGGCGAGCATGTCCGGCACCCGCGCGATCCCGGCGGCCAGCCGGGCGTTGGAGGACGGGCAGTGCGCCACTCCGGTGCCGGTGCGGGCGAACGCCGCGATGTCGGAGTCGTTCATGTGCACGCAGTGCGCCATCCACACGTCGTCGCCGAGCCAGCCGGTGGACTCGAAGTAGTCCGTCGGGCCCATGCCGAACAGCTCGTGGCAGAACTTCTCCTCCTGCACGGTCTCGCTGCCGTGGGTGTGCAGCCGCACCCCCTTGCGGCGGGCCAACTGCGCTGCCTCCCGCATCAGTTCGGTGGAGACGGAGAACGGCGAGCAGGGCGCGGCGGCGATCTGCAGCATCGAGCCGAAGGACGCGTCGTGATGGGCGTCGATCGCGGCCTCGGTGGCCAGCAGCGCGTCCTCGGTGCTCTCCACCGCGAAGTCCGGCGGCAGTCCGCCGTCGGACGTGCCGCGGTCCATCGAGCCGCGGGCCGCGGTGAAGCGCACGCCGAGGTCGGCCGCGGCCCGGATCTCGGCGCCGAGCAGGTCGCCGGCGCCGCGCGGGAAGACGTAGTGGTGGTCCATCGCGGTGGTGACACCGCCACGGACCATCATGGCCAGCGACCCCGACGCGGCGGTGTGGACCATGGGTTCGTCGATCCGGGCCCAGGTCGGGTACAGCTCGACCAGCCAGTTGAACAGGTTGCTGTCCTGGGCCAGGCCGCGGGTGAGCCACTGGTAGAAGTGGTGGTGGGTGTTGACCAGGCCGGGGGTGGCCAGGTGCCCGGTGCCGTCGATCCGGCGGACGACGTCCGCGAGTCCGGCGGGTGCGGGTCCGGCGCCGACCGACTCGATGGTGCCGCCCGCCACGACGACGTGCCCGGAGTCGTACTCGGTGCCGTCGGCGTCCACGGTGGCGATCGCGCAGTTCTCGATCACGATCCGCGGGGCCGGCGCGTCAACCTGCCCGGTGCCGCGCCTCTCGGGCCGCCCCGCGGCCTGCCCGCCGGCTCGTGCCGCCTGCGTGCGGGTCTGCTCTGCCATGCCGTCCGCCCCTCTCAGTCCGTCACCGGGATCGCGGCTTCCACGCCCTCGCGCAGCACGGTGCCCTCGATGAGGCCGTACGGGCGGTCGGCGGCGTAGTACACCTCGTTGTCGTTCTTCAGGCCGAACGGTTCGAGGTCGACCAGGAAGTGGTGCCTGTTCGGCAGCGACAGCCGTATCTCGTCCACGCCCGGCGTGTGCTCGATGACGCGCGCGCCCATGCTGTACAGGGTCTGCTGGAGCGAGAGCGAGTACGTCTCCGCGAACGCGGCCAGCAGGTGGCCGCGGACCCGGGCGTACTCCTCATCCCAGGCGGGCACCGGCTGTTCGTCGCCGCTCCAGGCGAACCGCCAGCGGGCGTTGACCTCGGTGGCGAGGATGCGGTCGTGGGTCTCCTTCAGCGTGGTGTAGTCGTCCTTGACGTAGCCCCAGAACTCGGAGTCGGTCGAGTTGAGCACCACCATGTCCTTCAGCCCCGAGACCACCTGCCAGCGCTCGCCGTCGTAGGCGACCTCGGTGGTGCGGGTCTCGCGGGCGTCGCGGACGAAGGAGTGGCCGCGTTCCTGCGGGCCGATCCGGTCCCAGGAGTACTCCTCGACGCGGATGCGGGCCCGGTGGATCGAGTCCTGGCCGCTGACGAAGTGCCGGGCCAGGTGGATCGCGAAGGTCTCCGCGGACTCGACGCCGTGCTTCTGCGCGAAGGCGTAGACGGTGTTCTTGGTGGCGTCGGTGGTCAGCACGTTGGCGTTGGAGCCGGAGAGGTGGACCGCGTCCATGGCGCCGGACAGCGCCACCGACACGTTGAGGTCCTTCAGGTGGTGGGTGTCCCCGTCGCGGACCACCCGGACCACCCGGACCTCGGCCTTTCCGTACTGGTTCTGGCCAAGGCGGGTGAGGCGGGCAGGACTTGTCTCAGCGGTCACGGCACTAGCTCCCTCGGTATACGGAGTAGCCGAACGGATTGAGCAGCAGCGGTACGTGATAGTGCTCGCCCGGCGCGACCGCGAAGACGATCGTCACCTCGGGGAAGAACGCTCCGCTGTCCCCTGGACCGGCTCGGTCCGCGCGGGGGGCGTCCTGCCGGGCCTCGGCTTGCTGGGCCTCGGCTTGGCGGGCGAGGTAGGGCTCCACGGCGAAGCGGAGCCGTACCTGCGTGGTGTGCTCGGGCGGGTCGGGCAGGTCCTTGCAGCGGCCGTCGGCGTCGGTGGCCGAGGCGCCGTGCGTGCTCCAGGGCGCGTCGGGCCCGGTCCTGACCGACAGTTCGACGCCGACGCCGGCCGCGGGGCGCCCGACGCTGGTGTCGAGGATGTGGGTGGACACCGAGACAGTGTGCGCCGGGGTGGCCGGATCGGCTCGGGCCGCCGGGGTCGCCGGAGTCGCCGGTTCGGCCGGGGTCGCCGGGTCCTGCGCTGCCGTCATGCGGGGGCCTCCTCGGTGCGGCGGGTGAGCCTGATCCGGTTGATCTTTCCCAGTTCGGCCCGGACGATCTCGCGTTCGGTCTCCTGGCCGTTGCCGATCCGCTCCTTGAGGGCGGCCAGCATCTGCGCGCCGGTCAGGCCGGTGGCGCAGATCAGGAAGACATGGCCGTGGGCGTCCTGGTAGGCGAGGTTGAGCCGGCGGAGTTCGGCCCGCTCGGCGTCGCCGACCCCGCGCTGCTCGCGCGCCGACGTCGGGTCGCCCGGGGTGGGGCGGCCGATCGGCGGGTGGCCGGACATCGCCTCGCCGAGGTCGGCGACGGTGAGCGCCGCCATGGCCGCGTCACTCGCTGCGAGCAGGCCGTCGAGGCAGGTGTACGGCCGCCCGGCGGCCACCGCCGCGCCCCAGGCCCGGCTGGCGCACACCTCGTGCAGCAGGTCGGCGGCGGCGCGGGCGGCGGCATCGTTGAACCGGGCCAGGCCCGGCGAAGCGCTGGATGTCACCCTCGCAAGCTACGAGCAGCCACGAGCGGACGTCAACAGTTTGTTGAAAGACTTCCGACCGCGAACGGCGCCCGCAGCGCGGTCACTTCGTATCGCGCGCCGCGTTCTCCCTGTTCAGGTAGTTGTACACGGTGAAACGGCTGACCCCGAGGGCCGACGCGACGGTCTCCACGCCGTGCCGCACCGAGAACGCGCCGCGCTCCTCCAGGATGCGCACCACGGTCTGCTTGTCCTTGCGGCCCAGCTCGGCGAGCGGGCCGCGCCGGCGCCGGAGGTCGGCGAGCAGATGGTCGAGGGAGTCGGCCAGATGGGGCAGCCGCACCGCGACCGCCGGCTCGCCCTCCCAGCTCAGCACGACGTCGTCGCCGCGGGCCTCCTCGGGCGGCAGCACCTGCCCGCCCATCGCGTCCACCAGGGGCCGCACGGCGGCGGCGAAGGCGTGCCGCTGCGCGTCGGCGCTCACCGCGGCTCCTCGCCGAGCACGCTGACCTGGAGCGAGATACGGGTGGCGCCGGCCGCCGCGGTACGGCGCAGCAGCTCCGCGACCGTCTCGATCACGGCCTCCTCGGTGCCCTCGGCGGTGTTGCCGAACGGGCCGACATCGACCGCCTCCAACGCCCCGGCCCGCAACACCTCGCGCGCCGCCATCGCGTGCGCGGGCGGCTCCTCCAGGTCGAACGGCTCGGTGGTGAACTCCAGCCTCATTCTCACGACTGCCCCCACGGTGGCTGCGGCGCCTTCGGGCCCTCCACCGCGGAGGGCGACTCGCAGGCGACCTTAACCGACCCCGCGCGACCCGCAAGGAGAACCGTCGGCATGGCCGTCCCCCTCGGCGAAGTGGGCCGCCGCGGCGACCGCCATCGCCCGGATGCCGGTGACCAGCGTCAACCGGGCGTGCGGGCGGAAGCGGGCGGAGTGGTTGCCCGGCAGTGCGGCGAGCTTCCGCTCGGCGCTGTCGCCGGCCGCCGCCCACTGGCCGGGCCCGACACTGCCGAGCATCCAGTAGCCGGTCCTGACGCCGGCCACGCCGTGCAGTCCGACGCCTGCCGCGCCCAGCAGCGGGAAGTCCTCGGTCGCCGCCGACGGCTGCCAGCTCGCGACCCGGCCGGCGCCGAAGGCCGCCTCGTGCGCCTGCCGCACCCGCGCGGCCACGCCCGGGTCGCTCGTGGTCACCGCCGATCTGGACAGCTCCCGGATCTCGGGCGTCCGCTCGGCCCCCGCGGCGGCGGCCTCGGCATGCGCCATCCGTGTGACGGCCGCCAATGCGCGATCCAGGGTGGCCGGGGCGAAGGCCCGCAGGGTGACCTCCATCGTGGCCCGGTCCGGGATGACGTTTCCGGCGCCGCCCGCGTGCAGCGCGCCCACCGTGAGCACCAGCGGCTCGCCCGGGCCGGTCTCGCGGGACACCACGGTCTGCAGCCGCCCGACCAGCGCCGCCGCGGCCACCACCGGGTCCACCGCCAGTTGGGGCGCCCCCGCGTGCCCGCCACGTCCGTGCAGCACGATCTCCACCGTGCAACTCGCCGCCAGCAGCGGCCCGCCGCCGTGCGCCACCATCCCGGCGGGCAGTGGCACCGTGTGCTGCGCCAGCACCACGCCGGGGGCGGGGAAGCGCTCGTAGAGGCCGTCGGCGAGCATCGCGGCGGCGCCGGTCAGCGTCTCCTCCGCGGGCTGGCCGACCACCACCAGGGTGCCGCGCCACCGGTCGGCGGCCTCGGCGAGCACGGTGGCCGCGCCCGCCGCGCACGCCAGGTGCGCGTCGTGGCCGCAGGCGTGCATCGCCGGGGCCGGGTCGCCCACCGTGCTCGCGTACGGCAGCCCGGTCTCCTCGCGCAGCGGCAGCGCGTCCAGTTCGGCCCGCACCAGCACCACCGGGCCCGGGCCGTTGCGCAGCACCCCGACCACGCCGTGCCCGCCGACCCCCGTGGTGACCTCGTACCCCGCGCCGGACAGCCACCGCGCGAACCGGTCGGCGGTGCGCCGCTCGGCGCCGGACAGCTCGGGGTGGCGGTGCACGTCGGCGTAGAAGTCGGCGGCCGGCCCGAGCACCTTCGCGGTGGCGTCCCCGAACGGCTCCTGCGCGCTCAAGTGGCTCTCCTTCCAAGGCAGTCGGGCGAGACGGCGGAGGGGCCGGCGGGACGTGGTCCTGCGGATGGTGCGCCGGCGGGCGGTGGATCGGCGGGCCGGGCGGCGCGTGCCGGTTCGGGGCGTGCCAGCGAAGTGACAGCGGTCGGCCGGCGGTTCCGCCAGTGGACGCGCGTAGAAAGGACGCTGCGGCCGCTACGTGGCCGGGTCCGTCGTCGACGAGAAGGAGTCACCATGGCTGACATCTCCAAGCTGGACACGCCGCTCGCCTCCCTTGCCCAGGAGATCCTGGAGCTGGAGTCCGAGACGTTCGAGATCACCGACTACTCCGACGCGAGCGAGGTCATGCTGGGCTCCTCCACGAGCTGCTCCAGCACCAGCACCTGCTCCAGCACCACCAGCACCACCAGCTGCACCGCCTGATCGTCGGGGCGACGAGGGTCCGCGGCGCCGGGAGCACCGGCCCGCGGGCCCTTCCGCATGACCGAGCGACGCGGGGTCGTGGGCCAACGGTACGACGGGGCAGAGGAGTTGCGGGGCAGAGGAGTTGCGGGGCTGGGGAGTTGCGGGACTACGGGAACGGGTGCGGCACGGCGCGCACCTCCCCCGCGGCCAGGTCGTCGCCGCGCATCCCCGCCCTGCGCTGCGCGGTCCGCAGCCGCGGCATGGTCAGCGCCCGCTGCCGGGTCCATCCGAAGTCGATCGGCAGCAGTCCGGGCACGATCGTGCAGACCGTGTGCAGGCCCAACCGCCGCTGCTCCGCGGTGGTCTGGTCGACCACGATCACGTCGGACCCGGCCGCGGCCAGCTCGCCAGCGCACCACAGGACGTCCTCCCGCAGGTCGAGGCCGCGCGGCCGGCGCCGTTCCCAGCCGTCGTAGGTGTCGGCGAACGTCCTTGCCACCGGCGGCTCCAGGTAGCCGCGCACGTGCTCGCGCATCCGCGGCAGGCCGAACAGCGCCGCGTGGTCGGGCAGTCGGCGTACGAGCGTGAAGTCCTCGGCCATCGCGGCCAGTTCGGCCGGCCGCTCGGCGACCTGGCGGGGCAGGTGCGGCAGGTAGGTGAGGATCTCCGAGACCGCCGACTCCACCGCGGCGAGCGGGTCGAGCGCCGCCCCGGCGGCGAACGCGAAAGTGCCGGGCCCGCCGTCGCGCCGCACCGCGAGCCCGGTGGCGACCGGCACCGGCAGGTCGATCCGGTTGTCGTAGACGTGCACGTCGTAGCCGCACAGCGCGGCCCGGTCGGTCATCGCGCGCAACACCCGGCTGTCGCACGAGGCGAGGTCGATCTCCGGCAGCGGCGCGTTGCCGTACCAGCCGAGCAGGAAGGCGTCGCGCTCGATGAGTTCGAGCAGCCCGAAGAGGATCGCCTCCTCCAGGCAGCTTCCGATCGCGCAGCCGTTGGAGCACTCGTAGACGAAGTCGTCGGCGGCGGTGCCCGCGCTGTAGTACGCGAGCCGGGCCGGTACCAGCACGAACCCGCCGTCACGCAACGAATGGCCGCGCACCCACGGGATCGGCCGGCCCGGGTCGAAGGGGTGCACCATCGGGTCGTCGCGGTAGGTCTGCGGCGCGTACAGGCCGCAGGTGCGCGGGTCCAGGGCCGGTTCACCGCGTGCGGCGAGGTCGTCGAAGGACGCGACCCGCGGTGCCGTACGGTCCCGGCGGTGGGTGCCCGCATACCGCTCCAGGCCCTCCAGGAAGGCGAGTTCACGACTGGCCGTGAAGGAGTTGGCCTGGCCGCTCCAGGTCACGTCGGTCAGTCCCGCGTAGCCGCGCATGAAGACCGAGCCCGCGACGGGGGCGGTGGTCGGCGAGGTCACGTCGTTCCAGGTGCCGGCGCCGAGCACCCCGCAGACCGGATTGGCCAGCGCCTCGGTCGGCAGGGCGTACGACGCCGGGGTACGCAGCCGGTACCGGTCGGCGGCGGGCTTCGGCCGCGGCGCGAGCCCCAACACGCCCTTGTCGACGTCGTGTTGGGACGAGGCCGGGTCGTGCTGGGCGCACAGCGGGTCGGCGAGCAGCGGCACCGTGTGCGGGCGGCCGGTCTCCAGGTCGTGCCGGGTGACCCGGGCCAGACCGTCGGCATGGGGCGGCCGGGGGGTGGCGACCGCCCACACGTACAGCGCCCACACGGCGTCGACGGTGCAGTCCGGGAGTACCGGCCAGCGGCCCGCCGCGGTCAGGCCGCTCTGCCCGGCCTCCAGGGCCTCGCGCTCGGTCCGGGTGCGCAGCCGCTGCCAGCGCACCGCGAGGCAGCAGCCGCAGGCGCCGTCGGAAGTGGGCGCAGCCGGATCGGGGGTGTCGGGTACGGCTGCGGGCGGATTGGCGGCGTCGGGTACAGCTGCGGGCGGGGCCACGGGCGCGTCGGGTGCGGCCCTGCCCGGCTGCGCCGCGTGCGGCGCGGCGGTGTGCGGCCCCGCACCCCATGGGCCGACCAGTACCGCGTCCGGGGCCAGGTGCACCTTTGCCGCGGCCCGCCGCCGGGCGTGCTCGGGCGGTTCGGGGTCGGGCCGCAGCAGGTCGTGGCTGCCGATGACGGCCACCGCGGGTGCGGGCAGCCCGGCAGCGGCGGCGCGTGCCGCCAACTGCCGTTCCAGTTCCCGCCCGACGGCCTCGATGCCCGGAGCAGTGGGCCGCGCGGGGGTGGCGCGCGGGGTGGTCATCGAGGTCATGTCCGGTTGCTCCAGCGGAAGACGCGGGCCGCGATCAGCCCGAAAAGGAGGGTGAAGCCGATCAGGCCCGCGCAGTCCAGGGCGTAGCGGCCGAGGCCGTCGCGGCCGGCGAGCACGTCGGTCAGCCCGTGGTCGAGGAAGCGCAACGGCAGCACCCAGGAGAACGCCTGGATCCAGCCCGGCAGCAGGTCCGCCGGATAGAACGCGCCGGACAGGAACGCCATCGGCACCATCACGAAGTTCGCGATCGCCGCGACTGCCTCCGGGGTGTTGGCGAGGCTGCCCACCACCAGGCCGAGCGCGAGGAACGCGGCCACGCCGAGCACCAGCAGGGGCAGCGCCAGCGGCCAGTCGCCCGCCAGGTGCAGCCCGAACACCGGCAGCACCGCCACCGCCGTGAACAGCACCGCCTGGCACAGCCCGACCCCGACCGCGACCGCGAACCGCGACCCGAGCACCGTGGGAAGCGGGGTCGGGGTGCGCCACACCAGCCGCAGGATGTCGTCGCGCCGCCAGTGCATCAGCGCGAACGCGGGCCCGAACAGCGCGGCGTTGCCCACGCCCCACGACAGCACTCCCGGCGCCACGTAGTTGATGTACGGCAGGCCGCCGTCGACCTTCTGGCCGCGGAAGAGCAGCCCGAACACCGCGAGGAACACCAGCGGGAAGGCGAAGGTGAAGAAGACCGTGGTCCGGTCGCGGACGGAGGCGAGGAACGCGGCCCTGGTCAGCGCGGCATAGGGAGTGGTGCGGGTGCCGCCGCGGGTGGTGGGACCGGCCGGGGTGCTCGGGTCGGCGGGGCCGGTGGAACCGCTCGGGGTGCCCGGGGTACTCGGCGTGCTCGGGGTCGTGGCGGTCATCTGCCCAGCTCCGTTCCGGCTCCGGTCAGCCGCAGGTAGGCGTCCTCGAGGGTCGCGGTCCTGGTCCGGATCGCGTCCATGTCCACGAAGGCGCCGACCGCGACCAGCACCCGGTTGGCCACGCGGGTCTCGATCACCACCTCGTCGCCCTCCACCAGTACCCGGTCCACGCCCTCGATGGCGCGGGCCTGGTCCGGGGTGATCCGGTCCGCGGGCACCAGCAGCCGGGCCGGCGCGGCGAGCGAGCGGACCAGGGCGGCAGGCGTGTCCAGCGCGGCCACCCGCCCGTCCGTGATGATCGCCACCCGGTCGCACAGCGCCTCGGCCTCGTCCAGGTAGTGCGTGGTGTACACGATGGTGCGGCCCTGGCCGCGCAGTTCGCGCAGCAGCCCCCACAGCGACCTGCGGGCCTCCGGGTCCAGCGCGGCGGTCGGCTCGTCCAGGAAGATCAACTCGGGGTCGTGCACCAGCGCGGTGGCCAACGCGAGCCGCTGGCGCTGGCCGCCCGACAGATCGTCAACTCGGCTGCGGGCCTTGGCCGCCAGTCCCACCGACTCGATGGCCCGGCCGGCCGCCGTCCGTTCCAGGCCGTGCAGCGCGGCCACGGTCTCCAGGTGTTCGACCGCGGTCAGCCGGGTGAAGAACGCGGAGGTCTGCGTCTGTACGCCGATCCGCCGCAACAGCGCGGTACTGCGCGGCCAGGGCGACTGCCCGAGCACCTCGACGGTGCCCGCGTCGGCCTTCCGCATGCCCTCCACGATCTCCACCAGCGTGGTCTTCCCGGCGCCGTTCGGCCCGAGTATCCCGAAGAACTCGCCGTGCCCCACCGTCAGCGACACCCCGTCCAGGGCACGCACCCCGTCATAGCTCTTCGTCACACCGTCCAGCACCACAGCGGGTGGTGACGGATCGTCAGCTCTGTTCATACGGCCTTTCTCTCGCGTCTGCGGGGCGGGTACGGGGCTGGTGGGCCCGCCTTCCGGGCCGGGCGGTTCGGGCGCCGCGGCGGCCGACGCCGCGGTGGCGCCCGGGGGCGGCGCGGCAGGGGTCTGCCGCGTGGCGGACGAGCGCCTGGCGGCGGCGCGCAGGCCGATCGGGCGGAGCAGGAGGGCCGCGGCCACGACGGAGACCGGCAGGTAAGGCGTCCAGGTGTCGTGGCGGGCGGGCAGGGCCGCGGCGCACAGCAGGCCCGCCGCGGCGAGGGCGGCGAGGGTGAACAGGGCGCCC
>NZ_JACEGK010000192.1:0-13189 GCF_056859195.1 Streptomyces sp. NH27 | reverse complement strand
ACCCCACCGTGCTCCATCTTCGGCTGTCCGACCTCGCCCACCACCCCACCCACCGGCGACAACGGCGGCAACAACGGCGGCGGGACGGGCAACGGCGGGACGAGCAACGGCGGCAACAACGGCGGCTCGGGATGGCAGGGGACGACGAACAGCACACGAAAACAATGACCCGACTGCGACCCCGGCGCTGACCCGCCGGTGAAACAGCCTGTGAGAGCCCCCGGAACCGTGACGGTCCCGGGGGCTCTCGCGCACACAGTCCGGTACGGCAGGATGGCGCCATGACGAGCGTGCGCTACCGAGCAGACGACGACCGGCGAGAGTCCCCCGTGCGCCCCACGGACGAGGACCCGGTGGCCGCGGCGGGCAGCGAGTTCATCGGCGGCCCGGCCGGCCGCCGGGCGCTGTCCGGGCACCGCTGGTGGAACCCGCTGCGGATCATGGTGCTCGTCGTGATCGGCATGTTCGCGCTCGGCATGGTGCAGAAGACGTCCTGTTACTCGGGCGGCTGGTTCCAGCCGCCGCCCAGCGACCAGCAGTACGCCCACGCCTGCTACTCCGACATCCCGCACATGTACACCCAGCGCGGCTTCGGCGCCGACCTGGTGCCGTACTTCGACCACATCCCCGACTCGCTCAGCGGCTCGGCCGACATCCACTTCCTCGAGTACCCGGTGCTCACCGGGCTGTTCATGGAGGTGGCGTCCTGGCTGACCCCGCCCGGCTCGGGGCAGCACAGCGCGCAGATGTTCTGGATCGCCAACTCGGGGATGCTGATGATCTGCGCGGTCGCGCTGGTGGTGTGCGTGGCGCGCACCAACCGGCGGCGCCCCTGGGACGGCCTGTTCGTCGCGCTGTCCCCCGCGCTGGCCCTGACCGCCACGATCAACTGGGACCTGTTCGCGGTCGCGCTGGCGGCGGGCGGGTTGCTGCTGTGGTCGCGCGGGCGGCCGGGCTGGGCCGGCGTGCTGATCGGGCTGGCCGCCGCCGCCAAGCTCTACCCGGTACTGCTGCTCGTCGCGCTGTTCCTGCTCTGCCTGCGGGCGGGCCGGCTACGGCAGTTCGGCGAGACCCTGGGCGCCGCGGTCGCCGCCTGGCTGGTGGTGAACCTGCCGGTGATGGCCTTCGCGCCGCACGGCTGGGCGCAGTTCTACACCTTCAGCAAGGACCGGGGCACGGACTACGGCTCCCTGTGGATGATCGTCAGGGACCGCTCCGGCAACGCGCTCGACGGCGTCAACGAGTACGGCATCGCGCTGATGCTGCTGCTGTGCGTGGGCATCGCCGCGCTCGCCCTGTACGCACCGCGCCGGCCGCGACTGGGGCAGATGGCCTTCCTGGTGGTGGCCGCGCTGCTGATCAGCAACAAGGTCTACTCGCCGCAGTACGTGCTGTGGCTGCTGCCGCTGGCGGTGCTCGCCCGGCCGCGCTGGCGCGACCTGGCGATCTGGCAGGGCGCGGAGGTGCTGTACTTCCTCGGCATCTGGTACCGGCTGGCGTACCTCAACAGCGCCAAGCACCACGGCCTGACCGCCGATGCGTACCACCTGGCGATCGGCGTTCATCTGCTCGGCGTGCTGTACCTGTGCGCCCTGGTCGTACGCGACATCCTGCTGCCCGAGCACGATGTGCTGCGGCAGGACGGCTCGGACGACCCGGCCGGCGGTGTCCTGGACGGTGCCGAGGACGTCTTTGTCCTTGGCACACCCGCGCATGAGCCCAAGCACGCGTCGGCGCCGCTGGCGCCGTATGCCGACGGCGGACCCCGCCCCGAGAGCGGGCCCCACCCGGCTGAGGGGCCGTACGCCGACTGACGAGGGCCCTTGGACCGGCCGCGAGTCCTCTGCCGACTACGCCGACTGACGGTCCACGACGCGGTCGAACTGGGTGGTGGTGTGCCGCAGGTGCGCCACCAGCTCGTCGCCGACCGCGGGCGGCGCCACGTCGCTGGGCAGGTACAGGATGGACACCTGCATGTGCGGCGGCTCGGCGAACCACCGCTGCTTGCCCGCCCACACGAACGGCGACAGGTTGCGGTTGACCGTGGCCAGGCCGGCCCGGGCCACGCCCTTGGCCCGCGGCATCAGGCCGTGCACCGCCTTCGGCGCCTCCAGGCCCACTCCGTGCGAGGTGCCGCCGGCCACCACCACCAGGTGCCCATCGGCTGCGGCCTTCTCCTGCCGGTAGCCGTACCGCTCGCCCTTGGCGATCCGGGTGACGTCGAGGACCGCGCCGCGGTACTCGGTGGCGTCGTGGTCGCCCAGCCACATCAGGGTGCCGATCCGCGCCCGGAACCTCGTCTGCGGGAACTGCTGCTGGAGGGTGGCCAGTTCGGTCGCGGTGAGGTGGCTGACGAACATCGTGTGCAGCGGCAGTCGGGCCGCCCGCAGCCGTTCCATCCAGGCGAAGACCTCCTCCACCGCGTCGCTGCCGTCGGCGCGGTCCAGCGGCAGGTGGATGGCGAAGCCCTCAAGGCGTACGTCGTCGATCGCGGTGTGCAGCTTGACCAGGTCGTCCTCGGAGACGCCGTGTCGCCGCATCGAACTCATCACTTCGATCACCACCCGCGCACCGACCAGCCCGCGCACCCCCTCCACCGAGGAGACCGACCGGATCGCCCGGTCCGGCAGCGGCACCGGTTCCTCGCCGAGCCGGTACGGGGTGAGCACCAGCAGGTCGCCGCCGAAGTAGTCCTTGATCCGGGCCGCTTCGTAGGTGGTGCCGACCGCGAGCATGTCCGCGCGCAGCCGGGTCGCCTCGTCGGCGAGTCGTTCGTGGCCGAAGCCGTAGCCGTTCCCCTTGCAGACGGGCACGATGCCGGGGAACTGGTCGACCACGGACTGCTGGTGCGCACGCCAGCGCGCGGTGTCGACGTAGAGGGTGAGCGCCATCGCGTGGTCAGGACCTTTCTTCGGTGCTCCCCCCGGGTACGGCCCGGGAGGAGAGTCGGCCGGTCAGCGGCGCGACATGTAGATGTCGAGTGCCTTGTGGAGCAGCTTGTTGAGCGGGAAGTCCCACTCGCCCAAGTATTCGGCAGCCTGGCCGCCGGTGCCCACCTTGAACTGGATCAGGCCGAACAGATGGTCCTTGTCGTCCAGGGAGTCGCTGATGCCGCGCAGGTCGTAGGCGCTGGCGCCCATCGCGTACGCGTCGCGCAGCATTCGCCACTGCATCGCGTTGGACGGACGCACCTCGCGCTTGTGGTTCGCGGAGGCTCCGTAGGAGTACCACACATGCTGTCCGACGGTCAGCATGGTGGCCGCCGCGACCGCCTCACCCTCGTGCATGGCGAGGTACAGCCGCATCCGGTTGGGCTCCTCGCCGTTGAGCGTGGTCCACATCCGCTGGAAGTAGGACAGGGGGCGCGGTCGGAAGTGGTCGCGGGTGGCGGTGACCTCGTAGAGGCTCTGCCAGACCGGCAGGTCGTCGTAGCCGCCCTGGATCACCTGGACGCCGGCCTTCTCGGCCTTCTTGATGTTGCGCCGCCAGAGCTGGTTGAAGCCCTTGAGGATGTCGTCCAGCGAGCGGTTCTCCAGCGGGACCTGGTAGACGTAGCGCGGCTGGACGTCGCCGAAGCCGGCGCCGCCGTCC
Organism: Streptomyces sp. NH27; assembly: GCF_056859195.1. Taxonomy (NCBI): domain Bacteria; kingdom Bacillati; phylum Actinomycetota; class Actinomycetes; order Kitasatosporales; family Streptomycetaceae; genus Streptomyces; species Streptomyces sp. NH27. Next base: position 9,598 of record NZ_JACEGK010000192.1, on the reverse strand, counting down.
TCGCCCTGCTGCCAGCCCATCCGGCGCAGCCGGTCGGCGACTTCGAAGGCACGCGGCTCGACGTAGGTGGCCTCGACATCGCGCAGCCGCTTGACGTCGGGGTCGGCGATACCGGCCTTGACCGCGCCGGCGTCCCAGCGGCGGATGATCACCGGGGGGCCCATCTTCACGGTGAACGCACCCTGTTGCTTGAGGTGCTTGAGCATCGGCTGGAGCCACTCGTCGAGGTTCGGTGCGTACCAGTTGATCACCGGGCCCTCGGGCAGGTACGCGAGGTACCTCTTGAGCTTGGGGAGTTGGCGGTAGAGCACCAGGCCGACACCGACCAACTGCCCGGTGCTGTCGTCGAACCAGCCGAGGTTCTCCGAGCGCCATTCGTTCTTCACATCGGCCCATGCCGGGACCTGGCAGTGGCTCGCCGAGGGCAGGCTCTGGATGTACCCCAGGTGCTGCTCGCGGCTGATGGTCCTCAGGGACAGGCTCATACGGGGCGCTCCCCATGCTCCGACTGCGGGCTTTTGCTGGCCCGAAGCCTACTGCGGGAGGGGAGCGCCACCGCTACTGCCTGTCAGCCGCTGCCTCCACGACCGACCGCCGTTTCACCGAAGGCGGATGGGCCTACGCGAAACCGCCGTGTGCCACGCCCAGGTAGAAGCCGAGTGCGGACATCCCCAGGCCGATGATCAGTGCGAACCGCTCGGCGGTGGTGACCGAGATGTACTGGCCCCAGGCACCGGTGAGGATGCCGGCCAGCCCGGTCGCGGAGCTGACCACGTGCAGGCTGTGGAATCCGGCCGTGGTGACCGCGACGATGCCGAGCACGAGAGTGATCGCGAGGAGCGAGTTCTCCAGCGGATGGCGCTTGCCGTCGGTGTTGAAGGTGAGGTGATGGGTCCGGGCCGAGGACGTCTGGGCTGTGTGCTGTTGTGCCATGAGGCACCTCCGTGATGGAGAGGTGGCGCAAGGTAGCGCCGGCCACACCCGATGTATACAGATTGGGGCCATAACCGGGCGGATTTCAACCCGGGGGACCGACCCGGGTACGCTGGGCGGTCTGCACCGGCCTTTCGCCGGGCAACGGCGGCGCGAGAAGCACTGTCGGTGCCCCGCGTTACCGTTGCGACGCAAGCCAAACCCTCCTGCCACGGAAACGCCGTGGCCGCTGAGTCCAAAGGAGGTGGGTTCCCCTATGCGTCACTACGAGCTCATGCTCATTCTCGACCCCGATCTTGAGGAGCGCGCTGTCTCCCCGCTGATCGAGTCCTTCCTGTCCGTCGTCCGCGGTGGCGGCGGCAGTGTGGAGAAGGTCGACACCTGGGGCCGTCGTCGTCTCGCCTACGAGATCAACAAGAAGCCCGAGGGCATCTACTCGGTCGTCGACCTCAAGGCCACGCCCGAGGTCGTCAAGGAGCTGGACCGCCAGCTCAACCTGAACGAGTCGGTGCTGCGGACCAAGGTCCTGCGTCCGGAACTCCACTGATCCGGGTCTCCCGGACCACCGAGTACCGAACCACCGAGTAGCAGCCACCACCACTGCACCGCCCACCAAGCCAGTCGAGAGGTCATCCCAATGGCAGGCGAGACCGTCATCACGGTCGTCGGCAATCTCGTCGACGACCCCGAGCTGCGCTTCACCCCCTCCGGTGCGGCGGTCGCGAAGTTCCGCGTCGCGTCCACACCCCGCACCTTCGACCGGCAGACCAACGAGTGGAAGGACGGCGAGAGCCTCTTCCTCACCTGCTCGGTCTGGCGGCAGGCGGCGGAGAACGTCGCCGAGTCGCTTCAGCGCGGTATGCGCGTCATCGTGCAGGGCCGACTGAAGCAGCGGTCGTACGAGGACCGTGAAGGCGTCAAGCGGACGGTCTACGAGCTGGACGTCGACGAGGTCGGCGCCAGTCTGCGCAGCGCCACCGCCAAGGTCACCAAGACCAGCGGCGGCGGCGGTCGCGGCGGCCAGCAGGGTGGCTACGGCGGCGCCGGCGGCGCCGGCGGCGCCGGCGGCGGTGGCCAGGCCGGCGGCGGAGGCAGCTGGGGCGGCCAGCAGGGCGGCGGCGGGGCTCCCGCCGACGACCCCTGGGCCACCAGCGCACCGGCCGGCGGCCAGCAGGGCGGCGGCGGAGGTGGCTGGGGCGGCGGCTCCGGTTCCTCCGGCGGTGCCGGCGGTGGCTACTCGGACGAGCCGCCCTTCTAGAGGGCGACCCTCACACACTTCTTGAGCTCACAGGAGAGACACCATGGCGAAGCCGCCCCCGCGCAAGCCGAAGAAGAAGGTTTGCGCGTTCTGCAAGGACAAGACCGTGTACGTGGACTACAAGGACACGAACATGCTGCGGAAGTTCATTTCCGACCGCGGCAAGATCCGTGCCCGCCGCGTCACCGGCAACTGCACGCAGCACCAGCGTGACGTCGCCACCGCGGTGAAGAACAGCCGCGAGATGGCGCTGCTGCCGTACACCTCGACGGCTCGATAAGGAGAGGGTGACCAGTATGTCGAAGATCATCCTCACCAACGAGGTCAGCGGCCTCGGTGCCGCAGGCGACATCGTGGACGTCAAGCCGGGCTACGCCCGCAACTACCTGATCCCGCGGGGCTTCGCCATCGCGTGGACCAAGGGTGGCGAGAAGGACGTCGAGCAGATCCGCCGTGCCCGGCGGATCCGCGAGATCCACTCGCTGGACGACGCGAACGCCGTCAAGGCCCAGCTCCAGGCCGTCAAGGTCAAGCTGAGCACGCGTGCCGGTGACACCGGTCGTCTCTTCGGGTCCATCACCCCGGCCGACATCGCCTCGGCGATCAAGGCCGCGGGTGGCCCGCAGGTCGACAAGCGCCGTGTCGAGGTGGCCGCGCCCATCAAGACGCTGGGTGCGCACAAGATCTCGGTGCGACTGCACCCCGAGGTCGAGGCCGTCCTCGACCTGGAGGTCGTGGCCGCGTAACGCGGCATTTGGTCGGCATGGTCGGCATGTTGGCATGTTCCACGTGAAACATGTGGCACATGCCGACCGAGCAGAACGACGAAGGGCCGGCTCCCGTTCGGGGGCCGGCCCTTCGTCGTTGCTCCGCCGAACTCTCAGCGGCTCGCCCCCGTCACCACCCAGCGGCCGGACCGGGACCGTAGCCACAGGGCCACGAACCGGGTGAGCATCATCAGTCCCATCGCCCACCACAGCGCGGTCAGACCGCCGCCCACCGCCGGCACAGCGAACGCGACCGGCGTGAAGACCGCCAGCGTGACCAGCATCGACCCGGCCAGATATGGTCCGTCGCCCGCGCCCATCAGCACGCCGTCGAGCACGAAGACCACCCCGCACACCGGCTGCGCCACGGCCACCACCAGCAGCGCCGAGGCGAGTGCGTGCCGTACCGCCGGGTCGGAGCTGAACAGCGGTCCGACCAGCGGCCGGGCCAGCACCACCAGTAGCCCCAGTGCGGCGCCGCAGACCAGACCCCACTGGATCATCCGGTTGCAGGCCGCCCGTGCGCCCATCGCATCGCCGGCACCCAGGTAGCGGCCGATGATGGCCTGCCCGGCGATCGCGATGGCGTCCAGCGCGAAGGCGAGCAGCGACCAGACCGTGAGGGTGACCTGGTGGGCGGCGATCTCGGAGTCGCCGAGCCGGGCGGCGACGACAGTGGCGATCATCAGGACGGCCCGCAGGCTGATCGTCCGGACCAGCAGCGGAACCCCGGCGCGGGCGCAGGCGCGTATCCCGCCGGTGTCCGGGCGCAGCATCGACCGCCATGTGCCCGGGGCCTGTGCGCGGGCGCCTCGGACCACCATGGCGAGGTAGACCGCCGCCATGCCGTTCTGGGCGATGACGGTGCCCCAGGCGGAGCCCGCGATGCCCAGCCCGGCGCCGTAGACGAGCGCTGCGTTGAGACCGGCGTTGACGGTGAAGCCGGCGACCGCGACGTAGAGCGGGGTGCGGGTGTCCTGGAGGCCGCGCAACACCCCGGTGGCGGCGAGCACCATGAGCATCGCGGGGATGCCGAGCGAGCTGATCCGCAGATAGGTGCTCGCGTACGGTGCGGCGGTGTGCGATGCGCCGAAGAAGCCGACCAGGCCCGGCGCGGTCGGCAGCACGACGGCGATGACCAGGATGCCGATCAGGAGGGCCAGCCAGATGCCGTCCATGCCCTGCCGCAGGGCCGCGGGCAGGTCGCCGGCGCCGACCCGGCGGGCGACCGCGGCGGTGGTGGCGTAGGCGAGGAAGACGAAGATGCTGACCGCGGTGGTGAGCAGCGCCGCGGCGACGCCGAGCCCGGCGAGCTGGGCGGTGCCCAGATGGCCGACAACCGCGCTGTCCACCATGACGAAGAGCGGTTCGGCCACCAGGGCGCCGAAAGCCGGCAGCGCGAGCGCCACGATTTCCCGGTCGTGGCGGCGACGCACGGAAGCGGGCGGCCGGGCGGGTTCGCGCGGCGCCGGTGTGTCGACGGCTGGGGGCACAGGACTCACAGCGGCATATCCTAGCCGTCCACAAGTAAGAGGTGAAGTGCAGATCTGATCATTACGGGTGACTGCGTAGAGTGATCTCCTCCGCGTTGTTTGTCATGATCTTGGTCCAGGTGCAGAAGTTTTTCTCCTGCACAGGCTATGGATGAAGAAGTCGCAGGTCGGGATGGGTTCTGCTGGGGGGTGGCCGGCTTGTCCACAGCACTGTCCCAAGGGCTGTACACAGGTTGGGGGCAGTTCTCCACAGGTATGCCGCCGTCGTCCACACCCCCTGTGGATAACCGGCTTGGTGTGGGCCGCCCATGGGCCTAGCGTGGACCGTCCCCGACTCCGCGAAGTGCGTGCGCCGGGTGACTCGTTGGACGGCTGCGCCGCCGTGAAAACCGGGGCGCCGCCGTGAAAGAGTGGCACGCACGCGGGGTCCGGCCGGACCGGCCGGATGGGAGGGAGGTGGCGGGAATGAGCCAACCCGAACCCGCCGACGACCACTGGGCGGACCACCCTCCTGACGAGCGCCCGGCGGTCAGCCAGTTCCGCAAGCGCGGTGCCGGCGGCACGGACGACGGCCGTTTCACCGAGGGCGGCGGCGGCTTCGAGCGCGTCCCCCCGCAGGACCTGGACGCCGAGCAATCCGTCCTCGGCGGCATGCTGCTGTCGAAGGACGCGATCGCCGACGTCGTCGAAGTACTCAAGGGCGCCGACTTCTACCGGCCCGCCCACGAGACGATCTACACCGCGATCCTCGACCTCTACGCCCGTGGCGAGCCCGCCGACCCCATCACCACCGCCGCCGAACTCACCAAGCGTGGCGAGATCGCCCGCATCGGCGGCTCCCCCTACCTGCACACCCTCGTCAACGCGGTGCCCACGGCGGCGAACGCCGAGTTCTACGCCGAGATCGTGCACGAACGCGCCGTGCTGCGCCGCCTGGTGGAGGCCGGCACCCGCATCACGCAGATGGGATACGCCGCCGACGGCGACGTCGACGAGATCGTCAACAGCGCCCAGGCCGAGATCTACGCGGTCACCGAACAGCGCACCTCCGAGGACTACCTGCCGCTCGGTGACATCATGGAGGGCGCGCTCGACGAGATCGAGGCGATCGGCTCCCGCAGCGGTCAGATGTCCGGTGTCCCCACCGGCTTCACCGACCTCGACTCCCTCACCAACGGCCTGCACCCCGGTCAGATGATCGTCATCGCGGCCCGTCCGGCGATGGGCAAGTCGACGCTCGCGCTGGACTTCGCCCGCACCTGCTCCATCGCGCACAAGATGCCCAGCGTGATCTTCTCCCTGGAGATGGGGCGCAACGAGATCGCGATGCGGCTGCTGTCCGCCGAGGCCCGGGTCGCCCTGCACCACATGCGCTCCGGCACCATGACCGACGACGACTGGACCAAGGTCGCCCGCCGGATGTCCGACGTCACCGAGGCGCCCCTCTACATCGACGACTCACCGAACCTGTCGATGATGGAGATCCGCGCCAAGTGCCGCCGGCTCAAGCAGCGCAACGACCTGCGGCTGGTCGTCATCGACTACCTCCAGCTCATGCAGTCCGGCGGCTCCCGGCGCCCCGAGAGCCGCCAGCAGGAGGTCTCGGACATGTCCCGTAACCTCAAGCTTCTCGCCAAGGAGCTGGAGGTCCCCGTGATCGCCCTCTCCCAGCTCAACCGTGGACCCGAACAGCGCACCGACAAGAAGCCGATGGTCTCCGACCTGCGCGAGTCCGGCTCCATCGAGCAGGACGCCGACATGGTGATCCTCCTGCACCGCGAGGACGCCTACGAAAAGGAGTCCCCCCGCGCCGGCGAGGCCGACCTCATCGTCGCCAAGCACCGCAACGGCCCCACCGCCACCATCACGGTCGCCTTCCAGGGCCACTACTCGCGCTTCGTGGACATGGCCCAGACGTAAAAGATCCCGGCCGAAGGCGGGCGCAAGGCCACGAGATGATCGCTTCATGACTGAGATCGTTCTGATGTCCGACCCGAAGGTCGCAGCCGTGCCTGTCCACGAGCGCGGTGAACGGCTCGTGGACGTGCGACGAGACGGCTCCTTGCTGGTCGACGAGCGGAAGTGGCAGGACTCCGCCGGTGCCTTCGCCCACCTGCGGGAAGGAGCGCTCGACCGACTCCTCAAAGCACAGGCAGAGCTGCCTCAAGGAATGCGGCTGCTGTTCGTCGAGGGATATCGCCCGCCGTCCCTTCAACGTCGCTACTTCGACGAATACGCAGCCCAACTGCGCGCGGAACACCCGGAATGGGCTGCTGAGCAGATCCGCTCGGCAGCCAGCCGCTACGTGTCTCCGCCGGAGATCGCACCACACAGCGCCGGGGCAGCTGTTGACCTGACGCTCGCCGATGACGACGGGCGCGAGCTTGACATGGGTACTCGGATGAACGCGACTCCGGAGGAGAGCGCGGGCGCTTGTTACACGCAGGCCGACAACATCGGCGGCGAGGCTCGCTCCCATCGGGACATCCTGGGCACTGCGCTCACTGCTGCCGGCCTGGTCAACTACCCCACAGAGTGGTGGCACTGGTCATACGGAGACCGCTACTGGGCCTTGCAAACAGGAGCGGCAGTCGCCCACTACGGGCCAAGGGAACTCGACTGACCGCAGACTTCACAAAGGCCCCGAACCGTAAGTAGTAGTCCTGGGTGCAGGCCGGAGACCTCGGCCTGCACCCGAGGAAATGACACGTCCTGAGACGGACTCGCCATGACATGACGTGAGACAGCTTCAAGAGCCGCAGGTCAGAGCGATGCCCTATGACACGAATCGCGAGGTCCTGAACGAAAACTGTAGGTCTCAGATTTCGTGGCACAGGCTCAGCCGCGATGATCGGACGGTAGTGATCGCCGGGCCCGGCCGGGCCGTTCTTCACCGTCGGCAGAACGGCGCGCGGGGCGTTCTCCGGCCGTTCGTTGCGCCGGGCCTACCCGCCCTTGTGCAGGACGGTGGCCAGGCGCGCCAGCCCGTCAGGCCCGTAGCCGTCCGTGACGGCGCGGTCGATGGTGCTCTTCGCCGCGGTCAGCATCCCCGTGTCGATTCCGTGGCCCGCGGCCGTGTTGATGACGTGCGTGATTCCGGACGCGGCGGAAGCGATCGTGGATCGGTCTCCGGGATAGTGACCGGCCTGGATCTGCTGGGCGAAGCGGGCGATCATTTCGGGGAGGAGCCCGCCGATTCCGGTGGCGAAGGCCGCGAACCGTTCCGGCTCGATGCCCTCGGCCGACGCAAGGGCGAAGGCGTGCACGATGCCGTTCACCGAGGTGGCGAAGATGTCCAGCAGCGCGACGTCGTACGCGGACGCCTGGCCGGGATCGTCGCCGACATGCATCGCGGTGCCGCCAACGGCGGCCATCGTGTCTTGGACGGCCTCAAAGACGTTGCGGGCACCGCTGTAGAGGACCGTGGCGGCCGGCGTGCCGATTGCCGGAGTCGGGGTCAGGATGGCGCCGTCGAGATAGCCGATCCCGCGTGACGACGCCCACCGCGACATCTGCCGGGCCTGGGCCGGTTCCCCGCTGGTGAGATTGACCAGCCGCCGGTCCTCCCAGTCCTCCGGTGACCGCCCGAGCGTGGCCCGAACCGCGTCATCGTCGATCAGGCAGGCGATGATCACCTGCCCGGCCCGCACCGCTTCCTGGACCGAGTCGGTCACCACCGCACCCCGGTCGGGCAGGTCGCCGGCCTTGCCCGGCGTGCGGTTCCACACCGTCACCGGATGGCGGGCCGTGAGGAAGGCAGAGGCCAGAGCGCGGCCCATCGGGCCCAGGCCGAGGACGGTCACGGGCACGCGCACGAGTCCCGTGTTCTCTTCATCAAGTGTGATCATGTCCGGAACGCTAGACCTTCACATTGACGTCAAGGTCAAGCCCTGTTGCACTCTCCTGCGTGAAGATCGGTGAACTGTCGGACCGCGCCGGCGTGAGCCCGCGTTCCCTGCGCTACTACGAAGAGCAAGGGCTGCTCGCACCCACACGGCTGCCGAACGGATACCGCGACTACGACGAACGGGCCGTCACCGTCGTGCGACGCATCCAGATTCTGCTTGCCGCTGGCCTCGGTACATCCGCCATCGCAGAGATCCTCCCCTGCGCGGTGGACGACACTGTCGTCCTGTCCGGGAAGTGCCCGGAACTCATCGACGGTCTGGCCAATGAGCGCCGGCGGATCGACGCGGCGATCGACGACCTGGTCGCCGCCCGGGGGATCCTCGACTCCCTCGTCGGGCGCCCGCTCCGCGCCGACCCACCACCGCCCGCGCCATGACCGATGAGACGGGAGCTCGAACCCTCGACGCCGGCCGTGCCTCGCTCAACGGGTGGTGAAGGCACCGCCGTTGACGTGGAGGATCTGGGCGGTGATGTGGCGGGCGCCGAGGGAGGCGAGGAAGAAGGCGGTCTCGGCGATGTCGTCGGGGGTGCCGGGGCGCTGGTTGTGGGTCTCCTGGACCAGGGCGGCGTGGCGGGCGTCGGTCATGCCGCCGCGGAAGAAGTCCGTGCCGGTGACGTAGCCGGGGGAGATCACGTTGCTGGTGACGCCGCGCGGGGCGAGTTCCGCGGACAGCGAGGTGTTCCATGCGCCGAGGGCCGCCTTGGCCGCGCCGTACGATCCACCGCGCCGCTCGGCGCCGATCGAGCCGATGCTGATCACCGTGCTGCCGTCGGCGAGCTTGTCCCGCACGGCGGCGGTGGTCAGCACCGCGCTGAGCAGGTTGCGGCTGAGGCTGGAACTCCACTCGGCGAGCAGGGCCTCCAGCGGTGGCGCGTCGTCGGGGGCCGGGGCGGGCAGCCCGCCGGCCGCGTTGACCAGCACGTCCACCGTGGTCAGTTGATCGGCGAGCGCCGCGGTCTGCGCCGGGTCGGTCGCGTCGCAGACCAGACCGCGCACGCCCAGTTCCTTCGCGGTGCGCTCCACTGTGTCGGCGTGCCGCCCGGTCACCACGACCTGGGCGCGGTCGGCGGCGAAGCGCGCGGCGACGGCGCGGCCGATGCCGCCGCTTCCTCCGGTGACGAGCACGGTACGGGGCAAGGTATCGCTCCTGATGGGTGTCGGGTATCTGTGTCCGGCTGCTACGTTTAGAGCTAAACATAGCGCGTGGCGCACCGGCAAGAGGGGAGTCCGCCATGGC
>NZ_JACEGK010000191.1:0-13218 GCF_056859195.1 Streptomyces sp. NH27 | reverse complement strand
GCTCGCGCCGGGGCACACCCAGCACGTCAACCTGTCCGTCAAGGTCGCCGACCTCAGCCAGTGGGACGAGAGCGCGCTGAAGCAGGTCGTCCACGACGGTGCCTACCGGTTCCGCGTCGGTCCCGACTCCGCCACCGTGGCGGGCTCGGGCACGGTGCGGGTGCACGGCGCCACCACGCCGAAGGTGCGGTCCGTGACGGTCCAGTCGGACCAGGTGGTCTTCCAGCCCGGCGGCACGCTGGACCTCACCGGTACCGACCCGATGAAGGCGCCGGACACGAACTCCGCGCTGGAGCAGAATCACGCGGCGGCGGACCGCATCATCGAAGCGGCCGACAACGACCAGTCGTTCGCCGACCTGTCCCGCGCTCATGTCACCTACCGCAGCAGTGACCCGCGGGTCGCCACGGTCGGCGCGCGTGGTGTGGTCACCATGCGGGCGCCCGGCGCCGCGACGATCGACGTGACGGTGAACGGCGTGACCGGCAGCACCGCGATCGTGGTGCAGGACCCGTTCGATCTGCGGGCGGCGGGCGTGTGAAGCCGAACACCACCATCACCACGACCGCGACGTTCGCCAACACCGGTGCGCAGGCCGTCCGCAACGTCTCGCTGAGCCTGGACTCCCCGAACGGCTGGACGGTGCAGGCGACTTCACCGGTGTCGCTGTCCAAGGTGGCGCCCGGTCAGAAGGTGACGGCCACCTGGAGCGTCACGGTGCCGGCCGCCGCGAGTCCGGGTACGAAGGCGGAGTTGGACGCGTCGGCGGCGTTCACCGGCGGGGCCGGTGCGTACACCGAAGCCGCGGTCGGCACGGTCTCGGTGACCTCGGGTGCCGCTCCCGAACAGGTCACCCCGGTGCTGACCGGCACGAACCCGCCGGCCGGCTCGCTCAAGGTGGTCCTGAACAACCCGTCGGACAGCCCCACCACGGTGACGGGCGTCAAGTGGAAGCTCGGCAGCCAGTCGGGTACCCAGCCGGTCAGCGCGACCATCGCCCCCCAGGCGTCGGCCACGGTGGACGTGCCGGTCACGGACATCACGTTCGCCACGGCGTACAAGTTCACGGTGACCGGCGTCATCTCCGGTGACCTGTCCTCGGAGGCGTTCTCCGGGCATGTCACCTTCCTGCCCGTGGTCAACAAGAGCCTCGGCAAGTCGTGGACGCTCGACCAGGTCCAGGACGGCCCCGCGGTGGACATGGCCACGACCGCCGACGGGACCTGGGTGACGCTGGACGGCTCGCAGCCGTACGGCGGCGACTCCGACCTGTCGGGCAAGGTGTGGCTCGACTGGGACGCCGACAACCTCTACATCACCGCGAACCTCACCGACGACGTCCAGTCCCAGCCCGCGACCGGAGCGGACATCTGGCAGGGCGACTCCCTCCAGTTCGCGGCCACTTCGGGCGTACCGGGTGCGTCGGCCACGGAGAGCGCCGCCTCCGTCGACGGGCACTACGAATACGGCGCCGCCCTCACCTCGGCCGGCCCCCAGCTCTACCGCTGGACCGCCCCGACCGAGGGCAGCGGACAGGTCACCGACGCGACCGTCAACGTGACCAGGGACGAGGCGACCCACACCACGCTCTACGAGATGACGCTGCCGTGGAGCGACGTCAGCTCGGTCCAGCCGACCGACAACACCGTGTTCTCCTTCGCGTTGGACGACAACGACAAGGACAACGGGGTGCGCAAGGGCTACGACCAGTGGGGCGACGGCATCGGCTCCAGCAAGGACGTCGCGGGCTTCAACATGGCCCAACTGATGCCCGCGAGCTGATCGCACCTGCTCCCCGCACGACCCCCTCGTGCGGGGAGCACGGTTCCACCTGACACCCACCACGGCCACCTGCCACGCTTCGATCCGGCCAAAGGACCCGAAGCGCGCCGGGTGGCCGTGCCGTTGCGCCCGGCCGGCGGGAGAGGTGGGGCACGTTCATGGACAGCGAACTGCGGTACGCGGCGCTCAGCGCGCACGGGCGGAACGGTCGGCCCGGCCCGCCGAACGGCGCTGCGGCCCAACTTCCGTGGCCCATAAGCGAGTTCGGGGGCGTGAGTGTGCGCCCGGTGTGCTCTCTTCACCACCGGGCGCACGACTGCCCGGGGTGGGGGTTCGCTGCGATCGTGGGGAGCGCACGCGAGTGCTGTGGATGACCTCGTCGAGGAGTGATCGTGGGAGAACGCCAACTGATATGCCATATGCGGACGTTGCGCGGGCGGAGTTGCCAACGTCCGGCGATGGAGGGCTCGTCGCGGTGCGCGGACCACCAGGGTGCGTGGACGTCGTACGAAGCGGAGAATCGCGGGGGCGCCGAGCAGAAGAGATGACGGCCGGCCGCGCGGGGGGCGCGACGGGGTCCCCTGGACAACCGGGGCAAGGGGGGCCCGATGTCGGGGGCGCCGGATGAGGGGGCTCTTCTCCCGGCCGGGGCTGATCTACTGTTCTGGGCTATGAACGCAGCAGAGGAGCTGACCGAGCCCGATCGCCTGATCGCCTACGCCCTGCAGGTCAACGGGCGCGCGACCTGGGGAGCGATCGCCCGGGCACTCGGGTTGTCGGAGCGGACCGTGCAGCGGCGGGGGCAGCGGTTGCTGGACGCCGGGCTGGTGCAGGTCTCCACGTATCTGGACACGACGATCGTCGGGGAGGCGCATCCCCTGGTGCTGCGGCTGTCGACCCGCACCGGGGCCGCGCTCCAGGTCGGCCAGGAGCTCGCGCGCCGCCCGGACGCCTCGTCGGTCTCGGTGGTCGAGGGGTCGGGGGACGTGGTGTGCATGCTGCTGCCGCGGACCCGCCAGGACAGCTCCCGGCTGCTGCTGGCCGAGCTGCCGGCGATAGACGGCGTGGTCTCGGTGGAGGCCAGCACGGTGCTGCGCTACTTCCGGTCCGGTTACGACTGGAGCGTGGGCGTCCTGCCCGCGCCGGTGGTGGACACGCTGCGCGCGGACACCCCGGCGCGCGGCGCGGCCGTGTCCGGGCCGGTACAGCTGGCCCGGGAGGACGAGTCGCTGGTCAGCGCGCTCGCCGAGGACGGCCGGGCCACCGTGATCTCGCTGGCCAAGGCGGCCGACATCTCGGCGCCCACCGCGCGTCGCCGGTTGGAGGCGATGTTCGGCGCCGGCGCGCTGCATGTGCGGACCGAGCTCTCCTCGGCCGTGCACGACCTGCGGGTGGAAGCGCTGATCTGGCTCAGCGTGCCGCTGGACCAGGTGGAGGTGGTCGGCGCCGCGCTGGGCTGCCGCCCGGAGGTGCGTTTCTGCGTCGCCTGCACCGGGTCCTCGCAGATCCTCGTGGACTGCCTGGTGCCCGACCCGGCCGCGCTCTACTCGTTCCTCACCGGGGCCATCGGCTCCCTCGGCTCGGTCACCGTGGCCCGGTCCTCGGTGGTCCTGGAGGCACTGCGGCGCGGTCCGATGCAAGTGGCGAACATGAGACACAAGTGACCTCCATCTGTCGGAACCAGAAAGAAAGCATTGCCGAAATAGCCGACTAGGCATAATCTCTCCTCATCCGGAACGGAGGAGAGATCTATGCGGCTTCACGACGCGGCTCTTGTCGCAGGGCTTGACTGGTCGGCCGACCACCTGGTGGACGGCCGGCGGGTCCAGCCGCACGGGGAGCGGGAGATCACCGTCGTCAGCCCGCGCGACGGCAGCGTCGTCGGGCGACTGGCGGCGGCTGACGAGACGGATGTGGACCAGGCCGTCCGTACCGCCCGCCTGGCCTTCGAGGACGGCCGCTGGTCGCGGCTGCCGGCCGCCCGGCGCGGCGAGATCCTGATCCGCTTCGCGGACACGGTCGCCGCCCACGCCGAGGAACTGGCGCTGCGCATCGCGATCGAGATGGGCAAGCCCGTCCGCGAGGCGCTCGACGTCGAACTCGCCGCCGTCGCCGGCTGTCTGCGCTGGTACGGCCAGCTCGCCGACAAGCTCGCGGACGAGAACCCCACCTCGCCTGGCGACGCGCTCGCCCTGGTCACCCGCGAACCGGCCGGCGTGGTCGCGGCGGTCGTGCCCTGGAACTTCCCGCTCACGATGACCGCGTGGAAGCTCGGCCCGGCCCTGCTGGCGGGCAACAGCGTGGTCCTCAAGCCCGCCGAGCAGACCTCCTTCTCGGCGCTGCGCCTGGGCGAACTCGCCCTGGCGGCGGGCCTTCCCCCGGGCGTGCTCAACGTCCTGCCCGGGCTCGGCCCGGAAGCCGGCGCGGCGCTCGGCCGTCACCCCGACGTCGACGTGCTCGCCTTCACCGGATCGGTCGCGGTCGGCCGCCGCTTCCTCGGCTACGCCGCCGAGTCCAACGGCAAGCGGGTCTGGCCCGAACTGGGCGGCAAGTCGGCCAGCGTGATCCTGCCGGACGCCGACGTCGCCGCGGCCGGGCGCACCACCGCCTGGGCCTGCTTCTACAACCAGGGCCAGATGTGCAGCGCCTCCTCGCGCATGATCGTCCACCGGGACGTGGCGGAAGAGGCGATCGCGGCCGCGATCGAGGAAGCGCACCGGATGCGGCCGGCCGACCCGCTGGACGTCGCGGCGCCGTCGGGCGCGCTGGTGAGCGAGGCGCACCTGGAGCGCGTGCTCGGACACGTCCGGGGCGCCCTGCGGGACGGCGCGACGCTCGCCGCGGGCAGCGCCGAGCGCTTCGTCCCCGACCCGACGCTGGCAGGCGGCAGTTACCTCGCGCCCGTGGTGCTCACCGGGGTCACCGAGAAGATGGCCATCGCCCAGGACGAGGTGTTCGGGCCGGTGCTCTCGGTGCTCGTGGTCGACAGCACCGACGAGGCGGTCCGGCTGGCCAACGCGACCCCGTTCGGCCTGGCCGCCGGGCTGTGGACCCGCGATCTGTCCACCGCCCACACGGTGGCCCGGCGCCTGAAGGCCGGCTCGGTCTGGGTGAACTGCTACGAGGAGGGTTCCATGTCGATGCCCTTCGGCGGTACGGGCGCGAGCGGCTTCGGCCGCGACAAGTCCGCGCACGCGATCGACAAGTACACCGACCTCAAGAGCACGTGGTTCCAGCTGGAGTCCCGATGACCGGCGCGACTCCCGCGGTCGGCAGCCCGGCCCCCGCGGTGGGCCGGCCGGTTGCCGCGGCGGGCAGCCCCCTTCGTCCGGTGCTGATCGCCGTCACAAGCTGGCGCCGCCCGCTGGACACGTACCTGGGTGCCGGCACCGACCTCTACACCCTCGGCACCGAGTACGCGCACGCCGTCAGCGCGTCCGGCGGCGTCCCGGTGCTGACCCCCACCCTCACCGCCGAGGAGGTCGAGGTGCTGCTGGACTCGGTGGCCGGGGTGCTGCTGTCCGGCGGCGGCGACGTCCATCCGGCGACGTACGGCGCCGCGGGTGCCGCCGGCGCGGCCGGTGCGGCAGGCGCGGTCGGCGACCACGACCCGGGGCGGGACGCGACGGAGACCGCCTTGGTCCGCGGCGCGCTCCGCCGCCGGATGCCCGTCCTGGGCATCTGCCGCGGACTGCAGATCGCCAACGTGGCCCTGGGCGGCACCCTCCGGGCGGACCTCCCGGTCACCGCGGCCCATCCGGCCGTCCACGGCGCCGAGGCGCTGCGGAACCTACGGCACGAGGTGCGCACCGACGCCGCGTGGCTGCGCGACTGCCTGCCCGAACCCGCGCAGGTCAACTCCATCCACCACCAGGCCCTCGACCAGATGGCCGCCGCGCTCCGCCCGATCGCCTGGGCCGCCGACGGCGTGATCGAGGCGGCGGAGAGCCGCACACCGGACTGGTACTTCCGGGGCGTCCAGTGGCACCCGGAAAAGATGGCGGCGCCGGGCGAACAGCACCACGCCGACATCCTCTTCGACGACTTCGTGACCGCGGCCCGCCGGTACGCCGCCCAGGCCCGCCCCGCCGCATGACACACCCGTCCACCGACGGGCCCCCAGTCCGCTCATACCGTGCTTTTCCCTCGCACACCATGAGCCTCCTCACAATCTGCCCCTGTCCGAAATAAGACGAACTATCGTTCGTACTACCGTCCGCACCCGTGGCGACGGTCATCACTTCCGGAGAAACCCATGAGCACCGACCGCCAGATCTACCTCCAGGTCGACGACGGCACCCGCGCGGTCGCCACCCTCGCCACGGACGACGCCCCCGCGACGCGCGCTGGCGAATCCCGTGACCGAGAAGGTCATGCACGCCATGTACGCCGGGCCGGAGATCATGTTCGGCCTCCCCGAGCAGGCGCACACCTTCGACCCCCGGGCGCTGCCCGCGGAGAACCAGCAGGTGATCCCCGGAGCCGGCGACCTCATCTGGTTCTTCCAGGAGCCCGGCCAGATGTCCGGCCTGAACTTCGAGCTGTGGGAGGTCGGGATCTTCTACGGCAAGGGCGGCCGGGTGTTCGGGCCGCTGGGCTGGACCCCGTGCACCATCTTCGCCTCGATCACCGAGGGGCTGGCGGAGTTCGCCGCGGCCTGCTCGGAGACCCGGGTCAGCGGCGTGCGGTCGCTGACCATCGGCCGCGTCGAGTAGCCGGTTCGCCACCGCGCGAACCACCCCGGCCACTCCGGCCACCCCGGTCGAACCGGCGCCCCGGCGCCCCTCGGCCACCCCGAACAGCCCCGAACAGCCCCGACCGTCCAGGACCGCCCCGACCGTCCCGAACCGTCCCCGGCAAAGACCGATGCCCCTGTGCGTTTCCTGTGTCGCACAGGGGGAGCCACGCATCTGCGAGAAAGTACGGCGCCTCATCATGAAGATCAGAAAGAGCATCCTCGCCGGCACCGCCGCGGTGGTCGCCGCCGGCGTCCTGACCGCCTGTTCCAGCTCCTCCTCCGACAACGGCGGCAGCTCGCCGAAGAACTCCGCCGGCAGCGGCACTTCGAAGGCCCTCGTGCAGCTTCCGGCGGCCAACGCCAAGGGCGACCTGGTCGCACCCATGGTCATCGGTTATCCGCCCTACGCGATGCTGGAGTCCGGCAAGGCGGTCGGCGTGGACGTGGACCTGGCGGACGCGCTCAGCGGGCCGTTCGGCAAGAAGGTCCAGCAGAAGAAGGACTCCTTCGAGAACGCCCTCCTCGGCGTGAACCGCGGCACGTACTTCGGCGCGTTCGGCGCGGACGTCACCGCCGAGCGCGAGAAGTCCTTCGACCAGGTCGCCTTCCTCGAGGACCACTACGAGTTCCTGTCGCTGAAGGGCAGCCCGGCGATCGGCGGCTCGATGGACGACCTGTGCGGCAAGAAGATCTCCATGGTCGCCGCCTCCAGCTCCATCCCGGTGCTGAAGGAGCAGTCCAGCGCCTGCGTCAAGGCCGGCAAGGGCGCCATCGGCGTCAAGACCTTCGCCGACCAGGGCGCCGCCACCCTCGCGGTGCGCAGCAAGCAGGTGGACGCCACGACCGCGACCGTCACCAACCTCGGCTACGTGGCCAAGCAGTCCGGTGACGCGTTCACCCTCGGCGGCCCGCGCTACCTGTCGGTCTACATCGGCGTGGCCACCAAGAAGGACAGCGGGATGGCCCAGTCCGTCGCCGACGGCATCGACGCGCTGATCAAGGACGGTTCGTACCAGAAGATCCTCGAGCGCTACGGCGTCGAGAAGGCCGGCGTGACCAAGGCGCTCGTCAACCCCTCCCCGAACCCGAACAACTGAGGAACCGGCCATGGCCGACACCAGCAAATCGCCCCAGGGGACCGCGCTCCCCGGGAACACCGCGCCGCCCCCGGCCGAACGCGCACCGGGGGGAGCCGCCGCGCTCCCCCCGCATCCCTTCGCCGGGATGACCCGCTCCCCGCATCCCCATTACGCGCGCAAGGTCGCCGCGGTCGTGGTCGTGCTCGTGTGCGCGTTCTGGCTGCAGGGCCTCGCCCGCAACAAGAACCTGGCCTGGGGCACCGTCGGCGACTACTTCTTCGACCACTCGATCCTGCAGGGCCTGGAACGGACGGTGATCATCACCGTCGCGGCCATCGCCATCGCGGTCGTCCTCGGCGCGGTCCTCGCCAACATGCGGCTCTCACCGAACTCCGTGCTGCGCGGGGCGGCCGGCGTCTACGTGTGGTTCTTCCGCTCCATGCCGCTGCTGGTCCTGCTCATCCTGGTCTACAACTTCTCGCTGATCTATCCCGCGCTGGGGCTGGGCGTGCCGTTCGGGCCCCAGTTCTTCGACATCGACACCAAGAACCTGGTGCAGCCGGTCACCGCGGCGATCGTCGCCTTCGGTCTCCAGCAGGCGGCGTACACCTCCGAGGTGCTGCGCGCGGCGATCCTGGCCGTACCGACCGGGCAGCGGGAAGCGGCCACGGCGCTGGGCATGTCCAACATCCGGACGCTGCGGCGGATCGTCTTCCCGCAGGCCCTGCGGATGGCGGTACCGCCGATCGCCAACGAGTCGATCAACCTGCTGAAGTCCACCTCCCTGGTGGCCTTCATCTCCGTGCCGGACCTGCTCTACTCCGTCCAGCAGATCTACAACAGCAACTTCCAGGTCATCCCGCTGCTCATCGTCGCGAGCCTTTGGTACATGATCATCGTCTCCGTGATGTCGGTGGGCCAGACCCTGCTGGAGCGGACCCTGCGCAACACCCGCGGCCGGTCCGGGGCCCAGTCCAAGGCAATCGAGGTGGATCAACCATGACCTCCACAGAGACGACCGTGGCCGCCACGGACACCGACCCCATCCTGCGCGCGGTGGACATCACCAAGCGGTACGGCGACCAGACCGTCGTGGACCACGTGAGTCTGGACGTGGCGCGCGGCGAGACCATCTGCCTGCTGGGCCCCTCCGGGGCGGGCAAGAGCTCGTTCCTGCGCTGCCTGAACATGCTGGAGAAGACGGACGAGGGCGCCATCCTCCTCAACGGCGAACTCCTCGGCTACCGGCCGCACGGCACCGCGGTGCGCGAGCTGCCGAACCGCCTGGAGGCCGCGCAGCGCCGGAACATCGGCATGGTCTTCCAGGGGTTCAACCTCTTCACCCACATGACCATCCTCCAGAACATCATCGAGGCACCGGTCGGCGTGCTGGGCCGCAGCAAGGAAGAGGCCACCCGGCGGGCGCGGGAGCTGCTCGCCCTGGTCGGGCTCAAGGAGAAGGCCGACGCCTACCCGGCCGAGCTGTCCGGCGGGCAGCAGCAGCGGGTGGCCATCGCGCGTGCCCTGGCCATGGACCCCCAGGTCCTCCTCTTCGACGAGCCGACCTCGGCGCTGGACCCCGAACTCGTCGCCGGAGTGCTGGACGTGATCCGGTCACTGGCCAGCACCGGGATGACGATGCTCATCGTCACGCACGAGATCGGCTTCGCCCGGGAGGTGTGCGACCGGTTCGTGTTCATGGAGAACGGGCGGGTGGTGGAGACCGGCCCGTCCGAGCGGCTCACACCGACAGGCGCCACGCACGAGCGCACGCGGGCGTTTCTGTCGAAGGTGCTCTGAGAGGCCAAGCGGTACGAGCGGTACGGGGCGCCGGGGGCCAGTAGGCCCCAGGGGCGCCGGGTTCCGGAAGCGCCGGGCCCGAGGGCCGACGGGCTCCGGGGACCCGAGGGGCAAGACCGGGACGGGCCGGCAGGCCAGGAGGCCGAAAGGCCGTCCTGGCCTGCCCCTTTTTTTCGGGTCCGCCGCGAGCTCTTCCGCCCTGACCCGCCGGCCCGCCATACCGTCTCCGGCCGTCCGCAACTCCCTTGTCGGCAACCGCGATACCGCCCGCGCCATCGCCGACGGGCGCACGCCCGTATAGCGGTCCGCCCTTGCGCCGACCGCATTCCTGACGCCTGTTCTCGGCGTCGTACTGCCGAGCAGCCTTGCCGCCGTACTGCGGCGCCGCCGCATTGTCGCGCCGTCATGCCGCCTTAATGCCGCGCCGCCACGCTGCCGTACTCCCCGTATCGCCCTGGCGCCGTACCGCCGTACTCCCGCGTCGCAGCTCCGCTGTACCGCCGTGCTGCCGCGCCCGCGCCCATATCCGCGCCCGCGCCCGCAGCGCCTCTGCGACTCTCCCGCCGGCCCCGTCGCC
Organism: Streptomyces sp. NH27; assembly: GCF_056859195.1. NCBI lineage: Bacteria > Bacillati > Actinomycetota > Actinomycetes > Kitasatosporales > Streptomycetaceae > Streptomyces > Streptomyces sp. NH27. The sequence continues at coordinate 3,242 of NZ_JACEGK010000191.1, read as the reverse complement.
GTGCCACCAGGTCGGCAAATCGGACCAACCGGCCCATTTGGCAGATCACCCGCGCACCCTTATGTCCATTTCGATGGCATGAGGACTCTTTGGGCAATTTGCACACCTAAGCAGCTATTAAGAATGAAACGCGCCCGTACTTTCCGCGCCCGCACCCTTACTTCGCGTTCCGACCCCGGGCGGTTCCACGTGATGCACAGCATAGGACGCACATCACCTACGAAGCCGGTTAGTGCATTCACCGCCGCCACACCCCCGGTATCCGGGGCGGAGAACGCGGAAGGCAAAAGCCATCTACTAAGCGGCATAGCACATAGGGCAATTGTGGACCCATTTATCGGCTGCTAACAATGTGCTCGCCACAACGCATCGCTAAACGAAATGCGGGTCGGAATGACGAGGGGGCCGGCCGCTACTGACAAGAAACGTGGAAGAGGTCCGCACCATGTCCAAGCACGACCACAACGGCTCGGCGAAGAAGCGTCTGGTCTCCACCCGGGGCGTCATCGTCGCCGGCACCTTCGCCGCCATCGCCTGCGCCGCGCTGACCGGTACGGCCCAGGCCGCCGAGCCGTCCGCCGCCAAGAGCGCGCCGCACACCGCGGGCGCCGCTCACACCGAGCACATCGCGCACGGCCGGCACCACCACTCGTTCACCACGTACACGGTCAAGCCCGGCGACACCCTGATCGGCATCGCCCGCGCACACAAGTCCCCCGGCGGCTGGCACCTCATCGCCTGGGCCAACAAGATCCACAGCCCGTACATCATCCACCCGGGCCAGGAGCTCAAGGTCCCCGCCGGCAAGACCCACGCGGCGAAGTCCGACGCGTCGTCCGCGTCCTCCACCTCGTCCGCGTCCTCCACGGCCGCCACCACGAAGGCCACTCCGTCGACGGCGAGCGCCTCGTCGGCCTCCACCGCGGCCTCCACCACGGCCGCCGCCGCGTCGTCCACCACGACGACCGCGACGACCACGGCGACCCAGACCTACCCGGACAACCTGGACGGCTGGATCAACCAGGCACTGGCCGTCATGAAGCAGAACGGCATACCGGGCAGCTACGACGGCATCCACCGCAACATCATGCGGGAGTCCTCCGGCAACCCCAACGCCATCAACAACTGGGACTCCAACGCGGCCGCGGGCACCCCGTCCAAGGGCCTGCTGCAGACCATCCAGCCGACGTTCGACGCCTACCACGTGGCGGGTACCTCGAACGACATCTACGACCCGGTCGCGAACATCGTCGCCGCGTGCAACTACGCGTACCACGTGTACGGCTCCATCGACAACGTCAACGGCCCCTACTAAACCGCTCGCGGGGCCCCGTCCCCGCCCGCACCTCCCGGCCCGCCGCCCTCCTCACCGGGCGGCGGGCCGGGGCCGTTACGGGGGCGTCACGGGGTCAGGGCTTGCAGGGCTTCACGTCGCCGATCACGCCGATGCGCAGGCCCAGCCAGGGGTAGGTGCGGTCGAAGAAGACGTTGTCCTGCGGCTGGAGGCCGACCGCGGAGGGCCACATCTGGAAGGCGGGGGCGTTGGAGATCCCGCCGTGCAGCCGTCGCCAGACCCGCACGGAGCTCTGCCCGGCGGGGGGCGGCGCGATCGTGTCGGTCCACTCGACCGCGTTGCCGCCCTGGTCGAAGGTGCCCCACGGCGAGGTCGACTTCGCCTGGCCGACCGTGCTGAGGCTGCCCTGGTAGATCTGGCCGTAGGTGGTCGGGTCCAGCCCGAGCGGGTTGACGGTGGAGCAGTCCCCCGGTGTCACCTCGCCGGGACACCAGCTCGGTGCCGGCAGGCCGGAGCCGTGGTACGAGGCGAGCGGCTGGGTCGACGCGTTGGTGACGTCGCCGGTGGCGGGGTCGAGGACGGTGGGCGCGGGGGCGGTGGCGTCGCCGTCGCCGAAGACGCCGGGGTTGGTCGGGTACTTCCAGTAGGAGTAGGTGCCGCCGCCCTTCGGGTCGTAGTAGGCCGCCTTGATCCACTCGTCCTGGCTCGGCAGCACGAAGCCGGAACCGTGCGCCCGGGTCGCGTCGGGCCGGGCCAGGTCGTACATCCCGCGCTCGGTGTCGGGCGACAGCCCCACCTTGTAGGTGACGTAGGAGAAGCCACCCGCACTGGCGTCCTGCTCGGCGAGCACCCGGCCGTTGTAGAGGGAGTTGACGAAGCGCGCCGCCCGCAGGAAGTTCGCGAAGCCGTACGGCTTGTCCTGCCACTCGGGGGACGCCACCGAGTAGTGGTGGCCGCTCGCGGCGCCGGCGGAGAAGTCGATCTGGCCGTACTTCGGCCACGCGGTACCGCTCTCGGTCTCGTCGTAGAGGTCGCGGCGGTTGCCGCCGCCGGGGTCCGCCGTGTTCAGGAACGCCACCCACTGCCCGACCGTGACTTCGAACTTGCCGATCTCGTAGGGGCGGCTGACGTCGCCCACCGTCAGGCAGCCGGCCGACGACGCGGGCGCGTCCGCGCACGACCGGTAGACGGCGTCGGTGAACGGGACGACGCCGATCGACGGGTTGGCGGGCGCGCCGACCTTGGCCGTGGTGACGGTGATGACCGAGGCCCCGCCGGCGGGAGTGCCGCCGGGGGCACCCGCCGCCGCGGCGACGGAGCCGTGGCCGGCGAGTGCGGAGGTGGCGAGCAGCGCCGTGAGGCCGGAAGCCGCCCAGCCGAGCGTTCTCTTCGAGCGGGTACGGCGGGAGGCGAAGCGCATCGGCGAACCCATTTCAGCCAGGACGGCCCGCCCCGGGCCGGGAAACGACCAGGGCAGCGCCGTCGTCATGGAGCCGGGCGCCACCGGACCAGGCCCGCCCGCCGCTCTTGCGCCGTCATCACCTCACGGAACGCACACGGCCCGGTGCACCCCGCGCCCACCGCACCCCGTCGAGCACTCTGGCGGCGGAACGCCGGGTCACGCCCGAAGCAGGGCAGGGGTACGAAGAGGCGAGGTCCGCGAAGTGGGGCTGCCCGGTGGCGGCGTCGGTCGGTGTGGCGCGCGGGGCCTCGCCCGAACCGCGGGGGATGAGCCGAGCGCGCAGAGGTGCGTAGGCGGTCGGCGCGGCGCCGGTGACGGGTGCGGGAGGCGGTGGCCCGGGACCGGCGACCGGCGACCGGTCGTCCCGCGGATCGCCGCCGCGGCCGGCTCCGGTTCCAGGTTCGGCGTCGGCGTCGGTCCCGGAAGCCCTGGGGCCGCTCGGCCCGAGCGTGCGGAGCGCCATTGTCGCCGGGGGCGGGACATCGG
>NZ_JACEGK010000190.1:0-13243 GCF_056859195.1 Streptomyces sp. NH27 | reverse complement strand
GAATGTGCCGGGCTCGTCGCGCTCGCCGTGCCGGGCAGCGCCGCGGCGATGCCGAGAGCCACGGCGACGAGGCCGCGCAAGGCCAGGCGTCTGCGGGTGGGGGGATGCCGTCGTGCGTTCACCGGCGCGTCCTCCAGAACTTTCGTCATCGGGTGCCTCCCGCGGCGTGCAGGTCCCAGTCCAGCCGGGTGACGCGGTCCGCGGAGACGTCGGTGGTGGCGGTGGTGGCGGTGTAGCCGGGCGTGGTCGCGCTGAGCTGCTTCCGGCCGGCGGCGAGGAACAGCGAGTAGAAGCCGGACACGGTCGGCTCCTCCGTCGTCCCCGCGACTGTGCGGTCGGCCGGCCGCGCGGTGTCCGCGACGACGCTTCCCTGGACGGGCTTGCCCGTGACGTGGTCGGTGACCAGGCCGCTGACCAGGCCACCGGGCAGAGGGGTGCAGGTGTGCGTGCCGAGCAACAGGTCGTCGACCGACCACCACCAGCCGTGGACACCGGTGAAGTGGAACCGGACACGGACGTCCTTCTTGCCCGCGGCCTGCGGGACCGGCAGGTCGACGCTGCCCGCGCCGTTTGCGGTGGACCGGTGCCAGACGTCGCTCCAGGAGCGGCCGCCGTCGGTGCTGAGTTCGACGTCCGCGCGCTGCCCGTTCGCACCGTAGTAGCCCGAGGTGAAGCTGAGATGCGGCGTCTTCTGGCCGGACAGGTCCACGCTCGGAGAGGTGAGCGTGCTGTCGATCCGCCCCGTGGCGGTCGCGCTGTCCGCCACGGCGAAGTGGCTGTCCAGCAGGTTCACCGCCGCGCGGTTGCCGGGGTTGTCGAACCGCCAGCCGGCCTTGGAGCCGGACACGGTCCAGCCGTCGCCCGGCGTGCCGCCCCGGGCGTTGTCGAAGTTCTCGGACAGTCCGTTCGAGCCGTATCCCGGCGCGGTGCACGCGTTCTGGTCGACCGCCGGCCGGAAGTCCCGGCTGATGTCGCTGCTGCTCACCGCGAGATCGGTGTCCTGCTGGAGGTAGCCGTCGTCCGGGCTGCCCAGGACGCCGGGGTACACCGGGACGACATGCACGTGATAGGTGGTCTGCCCGGCGAGGGTCACGTCGTAGCGCCCGGTGAACGGGTCCGTGTAGATCGGACCGCCCGGGTAGCCGTCGATGGTGATCCGCGCGTACAGCGGCCAGCCGTGCCCCGAGCCGTCGGCCACGGTTCCGGACACGGTCGCCCGCGACTTGGCCTGGAGCGCGAAGTCCGCTGTGGTGTCGGCGTTCGTGGTGACGCCGACACCGCTGCGGCTCGTCGACGCGTAGGTGTACGACGTCGCACTGACGGTGTAGGTGCCGACGTTGGCGCTGATGTCGTAGTGCCCGGTGGAGTCGGTGTGGGTGAGATACCCGCCCGGCGAGGCCGTGATCACGGCATCGGTGACGGGTGCCCCGGTCGCGGCGTCGGTCACCTGCCCCTTGATGTCGCCGTGCTCGCCGTAGGACAGCGCGCCCAACCCGTCGGGTGTGCCGAGACCGGTGGGACCGTCCCAGCCGGGACCGGCGTTGCACAGCACGTTCCCGCACGTTCCGTTGGAGCCCTCGGTGATGTCGAACAGGTCCGTGGTCGAATTCGCGTCGTGGTACGGGTAGGTGACCGGGTAGGTGCCCGCCGCCGGTGTGCCGGCCAGCGCGTACATCGCGGTGACCAGCGGCGAGGCGAGGCTGGTGCCGCCGACCTGCAGCCAGCCGCCCTGGCCGAGCGTGTCGTAGATCGCCAGGCCGCTGGCCGGGTCCGCGTCGGCGGAGATGTCGGCGGTGGCCCGGTTCGCGCACCGCGTGTCCAGCGACGACTGGTAGTCCGGCTGAGCCGAGATGGTCGAGCATCCGGAACCCGCTGACGTCCAGGCCGTCTCGGTCCAGCCGCGCGCCACCGAGGTGTCCTTGGCCAACTTGGTGCCGCCGACCGCGACGACGTTCTGGAAAGTGGACGGGGCGCCGACCTTGTTGCCGACATCGCCGCTGGAGGCGGCGATCACCACGCCGGGATGGTCGTAGTAGTGGCTGTAGGAGAGTTCGCTCGGGTCCTCGTCGGCGCCGTAGGAGTTGGAGACGAACTTCGCGCCGAGCGCCACCGCGGTGTTGTCGGCGATCCCCAGGTTGTCGAAGGACGCGTCGTCGCCCTGCACCAGCAGGATGTTGCAGGCCGGGCAGGCGGCGGACACCGCGTCGAGGTCGAGAGTGGTCTCCGTGCCCCAGCCGGGGTCGTCGGGCGGGTAGTTCGACCCGCCGCTCTGGTCCACCTTCTTGAAGCAGCCGTTCGCCGTGGTGCAGGGAGGCAGGTCGTAGTAGGCGCGGTAGGCGGCCAGGTCGGCCTCGGCGTTCGAGTCGCCGTAGGCGTCCACGATCGCCACCGTCTGGCCTCCGCCGTGTCCGGCCGGGAGCCGGTACGCGCTCTGGATGTCCGAGGGAGCCAGTGCGGTGGCGGGCGGTGCGGCGACCTGCGGGGTCAGCGCGTGGTCCGCCGGTGTCCGCACGACGGACATGCAGCGCACGAATCCCTTGCGGGGTGCCTTGTTGCAGCCGGTGTTGGTGCTCGTGGTCAGAGGTACGGCCGCGGCTCTGTCCGCGGTCGGGACGGTGGCCGGCGCGGAGCGGACCGGCAGGTGCAGGCCCAGCCCGATCAGGGCCGCCACGGCCAGGGCCACCACCGGGGCGACCACCGGCCTGCGTCGGATGAGTCCGGGTATGCGCATGTGCGCGCGCCTTCCCGCCCGATCGGCACAGGGCGCCGCTCGGGCTGGCTCAGGGGTACGGGGAATCGGGAACGGAGAACCGTGCGGTGGGCGGGTCGGTCAGGACCCCGTGCGGGGGGAGTTCACAGCGGCCGGTAGCGGTCACCGCCGTGCGTGGTCCCGCTGTCGTGTTCGGCATCTGTCGTGGGGTCGGGCACCGCGCCGCCGGGCGTGTCCTCCCCGTCGGCGGCGGTGGGATCCGGGTCCGCGCAGGCCGGCCGGGGATCCTCCTCATCACTGGTGAAGGGTCCCTCGGCGGTCGTCGGGCTCCCGTTGGGACGATTCATGGTCAGATCCCTCTCGGATTGCGTCGCGTACCTGCCAAGTGTCGCCAGGCAGGAGCGACGGGGGATGCGTCAGATGACCCAAACTCGCCGTGTGCGTGACCCAAAGTTGCGGTGGGCCGTCGCCCAGCCATCGCCCCCGGCTCTGCCCGCCGAGTCCGGCCGAGTCCCGCCGGTTCGGCCGAGTCCCGCCGGGTCCCGCCGGGTCCCGCCGGAGCCGGTAGACGGTGTCGGCGGCAACGCGGTCGTCCGGCTCGGTCCGGTCGGCACCGGGCAGGGGCGAGGACTCCCACGCGTGCCGGTGCCTCCCCCGAGCGGGGAAACCGCTACTGCTCAGGTCCTGCGGGGCACATGCGGCCGCTCAGGAAGCAGTGCCCAGGCCGAGTTCCACCAGGCGCACGGCGAGCGCGGTGCGGGAGGAGACGCCGAGCTTGCGCATCGCGGAGTCGAGGTGCCGGCCGACCGTCCGCGGGGAGAGGAACAGCGCCTCGCCGATGTCCCGGTTCGTCCGGCCCCCGATCACCAGCCCGGCCACCTCCAGCTCGCGAGGCGAGAGCCGGTTGCCGTAACCGCGCCGGGCCGGCTGCGGCCCGGCGGCCCGCACACCGTGCGTGCGCAGCACCGTCACGACCCGCAACGCGTCGCCGCCGGCGCCGAGTTCCCGGTATCCCGCGCCGACCTGCTCCAGCAACGCCAGCGCTTCCTCGCGCCGATCGCACGCCAGCAGGTGGGCGGACTGACGCTCACGTGCCGCCAGCGCCGCGTACGGACGCGGCAGGGCGTCCCACAGCAGGGCGGCCCGCGCGCACAGCGCCGCCGCCCGCTCCGGCTCGGCACGCGCGCCGGCCAGCAGCGCCCGGCACGAGGCCAGCGCGGCCCGCGGCGCGGGCACGTCCCGCCCGCGGATCCACTCCGAGAGTCCGCGCACCAGCTGCTCCGCCCTGACGGTCCGCGGGCCGCCCGAGGCGAGCAGCGCCTCGACCCGGACCGGCACGAACTGCACCGCGGACAACCACATCCCCTCGCCGTTGGCGTTGTCCGGCCGCCCCTCGGTCAGCGCCAGGGCTCCGTCGACGTCGCCGTCGGCGAGCGCCATCCCCGCCAGGGCGGCCGTAGCGTCCAGGGCGCAGTCGGGCGCGTTCCTGCTTTCGGCCAGAACCTCGCGCAGGCCCCGCTCCGCCGCAGGGCGGTCACCTCGCGCGGCGGCCAGCAGATGGCCGGTCAACCGGGCACCCAGCTGGGTCACCGCCGCCCCTTCGGTGGCCTCGACGATGCCGGCCAGCCGCTCGGCCAAGCCGTCCCACCGCCCGCTCGACCAGTCCAGGTTGGCGTCCGCCGCCAGGATCAGGGTGCGGAACCGGCTGTAGCGATGGCGCTCCGCGAGCCCGCGGGCGACCGCCAGGCAGCGCCGTGCCTCCCCGTAGCGGCCCCACTGGTGGGCCACCATACCGAGGTTGAGGTAGAGCCGGGTGATCTCCGTCGGGTTGGGCGAGTCCGGGGGGATCTGCGCGGCCTCGACCCAGCCCTCCTGCTCCCCCAGGGTCAGCAGGCCGGTCACGTGGTTGACCCGCAGCCGCATCCGGTCCGCCTCCGGCATGGGCAGCGACATCACCTCGGCGGCCCTGCGCAGCCACCGCAGGTGGGTCGCCTTCGGGAGTCCCTCACCGAACGCCCAGCCCAGCAGGATCATCGCCTGCGCGGCGGCCACCGGATCGTGACCCAGATGCGGGATCGCCCGTTCCAGCTCCCTGCGGCCCACGCGGTGGTTCTCGGCCAGCAGCTCCAACCGGCCGAGTTGCGCGCGGACCTCGGCCTGATCCCGTTCGCCCAGCTGCTGCTCGGCGAGCGCGGTGCGCAGCGAGCGGACCACGTCCTGGAGCCGGTTCATGTCCTCGGACGTGCCGAAACGCAGCTTGCCGACCAGCCGCGCGACCGTCCCGCCCGGCAGCCGCGCCTCGGTGATCAGCTCGCCCAGCAGCCCGGCGGCGGTGGCGGTGTCACCGGAAACGAGCGCCAGATCGGCGGCCTGCTCGGCGTACCGGCGCCATTCCTCGGTGTCCCGGGCGTCACGGAAATGCCTCGCGAGCTCGGCCGGCGTCCGCGGCGAGGCGTCCTGGAGCGCGTGCCCGGCCCGCCGGTGCAGCAGGCGCCGCTGGGCCGCGGGAACCGACTCGTAGACCGCGCGGCTCGCCAGCACATGACGGAACGCCAGCAGACCGTGCCGGCCCTCCACCAGCAGCCCTGACCCGATCGCCTCGTCCAAGGCGGTGTGGGCGCCCGCTCCGGCGAGCCCGGACACGGCGAGCAGCAGCCTCTCCGGTGCGGGATCGGTGAGCACCGCCGCCGCCTCCAGGAGCGCCCGCGCCTGCGCAGACGTCCGGCGGAAACGTTCCATCACCGCGTCCCGGATGGTCGGCGGCACGTCGATGTCCTCGATCTCCCGGCGCACCCAGGCCCCGTCACGCCGTGCCAGGTCCGCGCGGTCGCCCATCAGCCGGATCGACTCCTCGACCGCGAGCGGGATACCGTCGGTGCCCCGGTGCACGAACTGGGCGAACTCCTCCGACACCTGCTCCCCTGCCAGCATGGACGACACCAGACGAGCGGTCGCGGCCACGTCCAGCGGGCCCAGCGCGATCCGCAGCCGGGTGGCGCCGGGCGCCACCGGCGAGAACAGCCGGCGCACCACCGAGTCCTCGGGCAGGTCCTCCGGCCGGTACGTCACGATCACGCTGATCCGCCGTGTGCGGCGGGCGCAGAGGAACAGCAGGAACTCCAGCGTCGCCTCGTCCGCGCAGTGCGCGTCCTCGACGGCCAGCACCGTCACGCCCATCGCGTCCAGGAGTTCGCACAGCGCGCCGAAGAGCCGGTGCCGTACCGCCGTCGCGTCCTCGGCCGGCTCGGGCGTCCCGGGCAGATCGGCGGTCCACTCGGGAAACAACGGCCGCAGCGCTCCGGCGAGCGGGCTCAAACCCAGACCGGCGATCCGGTCCAGGCTCTGACGGATCGCGTCCACCAGCGCACCGAGGGTGTGCGGTCGGCGAAACGGCGGGCAGACCGCGACGAGGGTGCGTACCGGCACCGCGCCGGCCGCCGTTCCCCCGGGCAGTTCGGCCAGCAATTCGGCGAGCAGCCGGCTCTTGCCGATCCCCGCGTCGCCCTCGACGAGCACGACGGCCGGCGCCCCGGACGCCAGAGCGCTCCGCAGCGCGGCCAACTCCTCGTCCCGACCGGTGAATCGAGGCAGACCGATGGCCGGGTGCTGAGCGCGGCCACGGTGATCATTGCTCGCAAATCCGGTCATCACGCTCCCTGTGGCCGATCGCTCCCAGGCATCGTGGCAGACTGCAACGATCGTGGGAACCCGTCCGGGAGCCGCCCCCGGCCGTCCGAACAGGGCGGATGAGGCCCCGAGACGACGAGGGGACCATCAGCGCGAGGAACCGCGCGACAGGCAGCCCGCCGGCGAGCGGTCCCGGAACCGGCCGGCAGGGGCGCCCTGGAGGGGCCCGTTGCCGCCGGTCAGGCCACCGCGTGGATGGGGGTGTGGGCCCCGCTCAGGGGCACACCGGTGGCGCCGTAGCGCAGCGCGACGACCTCCGCCGCGATGGACAGCGCCGTCTCCTCGGGGGTGCGGGCACCGAGGTCGAGCCCGATCGGGGACCGCAGCCGGTCGAGTGCGGCCTCGGGCACGCCGGCCTCGCGGAGCCGGTCGAGCCGTTGGAGGTGGGTGCGGCGCGAGCCCATCGCGCCGACGTAGGCGACCGGGAGGCGCAACGCCCGCTCCAGCAGCGGCACATCGAACTTCGCGTCGTGGGTGAGCACGCACACCACGGTGCCCGGGACGATCCGCCCGGCCGCCACCTCCGCGTCGAGGTAGCTGTGCGGCCACTCCACCACGATCCGGTCGGCCTCGGGGAAGCGCCCGGCGGTGGCGAACACCGGCCGGGCGTCGCAGACGGTCACGTCGTAGCCGAGGAACTTCCCGGCCCGTACCAGCGCGGCCGCGAAGTCGATCGCGCCGAAGACGAGCATCCGCGGCGGCGGCACGCTCGCCTCGACCAGGAGAGTCAGCGGCTGCCCGCAGCGGCTGCCGTCGGCGCCGATCTGCACGGTGCCGGTGCGCCCGGCCGCGAGCATCGCGTGCGCCTGCCCCGCGGCCGTACGATCCCGCGGGCCGTCGCCGAGCGAGCCGTCGTAGGACCCGTCGGTGCGCACCAGCAGGGCGCGGCCGAGGAGTTCGGCGGGGCCGGCCGCGATCCGGGCGACCGCCGCCGCCTCTCCCGAGGCGGCGGCGGCCAGCGCGCGGACGATCTCGGGCCGCACCCCGGGATCGACCCGCTGAACGAGGATGTCGATCACGCCGCCGCAGGTCAAACCGCCCGCGAAGGCGTCCTCGTCGGAGTAGCCGAAGCGCTGCACCACGGTCGGCGGGCCGTCGCCGGACAGCGCCTCGCGGCACAGTTCGTAGACGGCGCCCTCGACACACCCGCCGGACACGCTGCCGACCGCGGTGCCGTCGCCGTCCACGGCGAGGGCGGCGCCGGGCTGCCGCGGGGCGCTGCCGCCGGTGGCGAGCACGGTCGCGACGGCGAACGGCCGGCCGCGCTCGCACCAGCGGTGCAGCTCGGTTGCGATGTCCAGCATGGCGGTTCCGTTCCTCGGCGGGATTCGGCTGCTCGGCTACGTGTTCTGGGCCAATTGACGCCGAGCCGGCTCTCGATGGGGTCCGCGGCGCGCGGACGGGACTGGGGATGACGCTCGGCCCGCACGACCCGGGGGACGGCCCGAGGCGAACAAGAAACGGGTCGGGGGCCCGGTTTGTCGTTCGACGGTCCCCCGGGCCCTACGATCCGGTGAGGTGCTCCGGCCGGACCGGGGTGCGGTTCAGCTCCAGGCCGGTCGCCTGCCGGATGGCGGCGAGGACGGCGGGAGTCGAGGACAGGGTGGGTGCCTCGCCGACGCCGCGCAGCCCGTACGGCGCGTGCTCGTCGGCGAGTTCGAGCACGTCGACGGGGATCGTCGGGGTGTCGAGGATGGTCGGGATCAGATAGTCGGTGAAGGACGGGTTGCGGACCTTCGCGGTCTTCGGGTCGACCACGATCTCCTCCATGACGGCGACGCCGAGGCCCTGCGTGGTGCCGCCCTGGATCTGGCCGACCACCGACAGCGGGTTGAGCGCCTTGCCGACGTCCTGGGCGCAGGCGAGTTCGACCACCTTGACCAGGCCGAGTTCGGTGTCGACCTCGACGACGGCGCGGTGCGCGGCGAAGCTGTACTGCACATGGCCGTTGCCCTGTCCGGTGCGCAGGTCGAACGCCTGGGTCGGGCGGTGCCTGAACTCCAGTTCCAGGTCGACGGATTCACCCTCCAGGACGTCGGCGAGGTCGGCCAGCACCTCCCCGCCGTCGGTGACGACCCGGCCGCCCTCCAGCAGCAGTTCGGCGGTGGCCCAGGCCGGGTGGTAGCTGCCGAACCTGCGCCGGCCGATCTCCAACACCCGTTCCCGGACGGCCTCGCAGGTGTTCTTCACCGCGCCGCCGGTCATGTAGGTCTGCCGGGAGGCGGAGGTGGAGCCGGCCGAGCCGACCCGGGTGTCGGCGGGCTGGATGGTGACCTGGGTGACGCCGAGTTCGGAACGGGCGATCTGCGCGTGCACGGTGACGCCGCCCTGCCCGACCTCGGCCATCGCGGTGTGCACGGTCGCCACGGGTTCGCCGTTGATGACCTCGATCCGCACCCGCGCGGTGGAGTAGTCGTCGAAGCCCTCGGAGAAGCCGACGTTCTTGATGCCGACCGCGTAGCCGACCCCGCGTACGACGCCCTCGCCGTGCGTGGTGTTGGACAGGCCGCCGGGCAGCGCGCGGACGTCGGCGCCCTCGGTGGTGCGCCACTGCTGCTCGGGCGGCATCGGCATCGCCTTGACCCGGCGCAGCAGTTCGGCGACCGGCGCGGGCGCGTCGACCGGCTGCCCGGTCGGCATGATCGTGCCCTGTTGCATGGCGTTGCGCTGCCGGAACTCGACCGGGTCGAGGCCGAGACGTGCTGCGACCTTGTCCATCTGGGCCTCGTAGGCGAAGCACGCCTGGACCGCGCCGAAGCCGCGCATGGCGCCGCAGGGCGGGTTGTTGGTGTAGAGCGCGAGCGCCTCGATGTCCACGTCGTCGACGGCGTACGGGCCGATCGACAGCGAGGCGGCGTTGCCGACGACGGCCGGGGAGGAGGAGGCGTAGGCGCCGCCGTCCAGCACGATCCGGCAGCGGACGTGGGTGAGTTTGCCGTCGCGGGTGGCGCCGTGCTCGTACCGGAGCCTGGCGGGGTGGCGGTGGACGTGGCCGAAGAACGACTCGAACCGGTTGTAGACGATCTTCACCGGCTTGCCGGTGCGCAGCGCCAGCAGGCAGCCGTGGATCTGCATCGACAGGTCCTCACGGCCGCCGAAGGCGCCGCCGACGCCGGAGAGCGTCATCCGGACCTTGCTCTCGGGCAGGCCGAGCACCGGGGCGATCTGCCGCAGGTCGGAGTGCAGCCACTGGGTGGCCACGTAAAGGTCCACGCCGCCGTCCTCGGCCGGCACCGCGAGGCCCGACTCGGGGCCGAGGAACGCCTGGTCCTGCATGCCGAAGACGTACTCGCCGCGCACCACCACGTCGGCGCGGGCGGCCGCGGCGTCGGCGTCGCCGCGCACGATCGGCTGGCGGTGCACCACGTTGGGGTGCGGCACGTGCCCGCTGTGGTGGTCGTCGCGGCCCTCGTGCACCAGGATCGCGTCGGGCGCGGTCGCGGACGCCTCATCGGTGATGACGGGCAGGTCCTCGTACTCGATACGGATCTTCGCGGCGGCCCGGCGGGCGGTCTCGGGGTGGTCGGCGGCGACCAGGGCGACCGGTTCGCCGTGGTGGCGGACCTTGCCGTGCGCGAGCACCGGGGTGTCCTGGATCTCCAGGCCGTAGTTCTTGACCTCGGTGGGCAGGTCGTCGTAGGTGAGCACCGCGTAGACGCCGGAGGTGGCCAGCGCCTCGCCGGTGTCGATGGACAGGATCCTGGCGTGCGCGACGGTGCTGCGCAGCGTGTAGCCCCACAGCATGTCCTCGTGCCACAGGTCGGAGGAGTACGCGAACTCGCCGGTGACCTTGAGGATGCCGTCGGGGCGCAGCGTGGACTCGCCGATGCCGCCCTTGGTGCCGGCGGCGCCGGTGCCCTGGGTGAGGCTGGTCGGCGCGCGCCCGGGCACGGCGGCGGCGCGGGGCTGCCGGGTGGAGCCGAACTGTTCGGCGGCGCACGGCTGTTCGGCGGCGCGGGTCTTCCCGGTGGCGCGGGTCGTTTCGGCGGCGCGGGACCGGTCCGCCGTACGGAACTCGTCGGCCATGGTCACACCGCCTGTTCGGTACGGGCGGCGGCCAGCCGGACCGCGTCGAGGATCTTCTCGTAGCCGGTGCAGCGGCACAGGTTGCCCGACAGCGCCTCGCGGATGTCGCCGTCGGACGGTTCCGGGTTGCGCTCCAGCAACTCGTCGGCGGCGACCAGCAGTCCGGGTGTGCAGAAGCCGCACTGCACCGCGCCCGCGTCGACGAACGCCTGCTGCACGGTGGACAGTTCACCGTCCGGGCCGGACAGGCCCTCCACCGTGGTCACTTCGCGGTCCTGCGCCTGCCCGGCGGCGACCAGGCAGGAGCAGACCGGCACGCCGTCCAGGCGGACCGTGCACGAGCCGCACTCGCCCTGCTCGCAGGCGTTCTTGGAGCCCGGCAGCCCCATCCGCTCGCGCAGCACGTACAGCAGGCTCTCGCCCTCCCACACGTCATCCGCCTCCTGCGGGCGGCCGTTGACGGTCATCGTCACGCGCATGACGCACTCCTCCGGTCGCCGCGGTACTCCTGCCAGGTCCACCCCAGGGTGCGGCGGGCCATCACGCCCAACGCGTGCCTGCGGTACGAGGCGGTGCCGCGCACGTCGTCGATCGGGTTGGCGGCCCCGGCCACCAGGGCGGCGAACTGCCCTGCCACCGAAGGCGGTACGGGCCCGCGGCTGTCCCACAGCCCGGCCTCGTCGAGCGCGGCGGCGAGGAACTCCTCGGCGGTCCGCGCCCGGATCGGGGTCGGCGCGGCCGAGCCGATGCCGGTGCGCACGGTGCGGGTGTCGGGGTGCAGCGCGATCCCGAAGGCGCACACCGCGATCACCATGGCGTTGCGGGTGCCGACCTTGGAGAACTGCTGCGGGCCGCCCGCCTTGCGCAGGTGCACGGCCCTGATCAACTCGTCGGGCTCCAGCGCGTTGCGCTTCACCCCGAGGTAGAAGTCGTCGATCGGGATCATCCGGGTGCCGCGGACCGACTCGGCCTCGACCTGGCCGCCGCCGGCCAGCAGCGCCGGGTGGGCGTCACCGGCCGGCGAGGCGGTGCCGAGGTTGCCGCCGACGCCGCCGCGGTTGCGGATCTGCGGGGAGGCCACGGTGTGGGAGGCGAGCGCCAGCCCCGGCAGTTCGGTGCGCAGGTGCTCCATGATCTTCGTGTAGGGGACGGACGCGCCCAGGCGTACGGTCTGCGCGCCGGTCTCCCACTCCTGGAGTTCGGTGACGCGGTTCAGGTCCAGCAGGTACTCGGGCCTGCGGTGGTCGAAGTTGATCTCGACCATCACGTCCGTGCCACCGGCGATGGGCACGGCCGCTGGGTGCTCGGCCTTCGCGGCGATCGCCTCCTGCCAGCTGGCTGGGCGCAGGAATTCCATGAGGATTCTCTTCTCGGCTGATCCGGACGCTCGGCCTGCTCCGGATACTCGGCGGGGCTGTTCCTGTCCTGTACACACGGCGTGCGGCCAGTACACGGCCGCGGAGCCGTTCGGGTGCAGTCACCGAACACATGAAGCACTTGGCTGGCCAACCGACAGGTCTTGTACATTCCTCCGAAAGGGGTTGTCGCGAAACGTCGCCGCATCCCACCGGCAACACGAGTGCCGCACACTTCGCGGGTGGCGCCGGTGATCACCGGCTCCGGACCCCCCGGACGGCGCAGCACCAGGAGGACGCGGTAACCGAACGGCGTAGCGCCGGCGCGTACGGCGGCGGGCAACAGACAGCGGGCAACAGGCCCGCGGGCCGACGAGCGAGGACGAGGCGAGGACGATGCGGCTGAGCGCACTGCTGGACACCGACGTACTCGGTCTGCGGCTGCTCGGCGGCGAGGACGAGTTGGACCGCACGGTGCGCGGGGTGATGACCACCGACCTGCGCGACCCGAGCCGCTATCTGACCGGTGGCGAGCTGGTGCTCACCGGGCTCGCGTGGCGGCACGGACCGGCCGACTCCGAGCCCTTCGTGCGGCTGCTGTCCGCCGCCGGGGTGGCCGCGGTGGCCGCGGGCGACGCCGGGGTCGGCGCGATCCCGCAGGACCTGGTCGACGCCTGCGCGCGCCACCGGCTGCCGCTGTTCGCGGTCGACGAGCGGGTGGCCTTCGCCACGATCACCGAGTACGTGGTCCGGCAGGTGTCCGGCGAGCGGGCCGGGGACCTGGCGGCGGTGGTGGACCGGCACCGGCGGCTGATGTCGGCGGGGCCCGGCAGCGGCGGGCCCGAGGCCGTACTCGACCTGCTCGGCAGCGACCTCGACCTGCGGGCGTGGGTGCTGTCCTCGACCGGCCGGGAGATCGCCGGCGCCCGGCAGCCGCTGCCCGCCCCGGTCCGCGCCGAACTGGCCGGCGCCCAGCAGGCCGCGAGCCGCACCGGGCGGCCGGCGCCGTACCGGACCACGGCGCAGAGCGGCCGGGTGTACTCGCTGTTCCCGGTGCGGACCGCCGCCGACGCCGACGTCCGCGCCACCGTCCTGTCGGACTGGTTCCTCGCGGTCGAGGCGGACGCCGGCGAGTGGCCGGCCGAGCGGCTGGAACTGCTGCGCGGGGTGACCCGGCTCATCGGGGTGGAACGGCAACGGCGGGACGCGGCCCGCGCGGTGCGGCGGCGGCTGGCCACGGAGGTCTTCGAGCTGGTCAGAGGCGGTGCGGCGGCCTCCGAGATCGGGGCGCGGCTGCGGGCGGCGACGCCGGTGCTGCTGCCCGGGGGCGGGACTCCGCCGCAGTGGCAGATCGTGGTGGCCCGGGTGGACTGGGCGGACGCGGGCGCCGAGGCGCCGCCCGGGCCGGTCGCGCGGGCGCTGCTGGAGGAGTTGCTCGCGGACCCGGCGGAGCCGGGCGCGGAAG